>CADCOR010000080.1 GCA_902803055.1 uncultured Erysipelotrichaceae bacterium | reverse complement strand
CACCTTCATATTAACCGGGCTCTTTGCGTGGGATATTTAGGCTGATCACTTATCTCGTATCATTATGCATTGCAGTCCGGTAAAAGTTTACCGGATTTTTTATTTAATCCGGATCATGACCTGTCACTTTTGGATAAATTTATAGGGAGAGCAAAAATGAAAAAATTAGGAAAAATCTTATTCGTAGTATTAATGAGTTTATTACTTACCTGCTGTTCGGCAGGAAACAATAACAGCGGAAATGAAGATTCTGCTGAAAAAAGCGACCTTGATTACATCAAAGAAAAAGGAACTCTGGTCGTCGGTATGACTGATTTTGCACCGATGGACTATCAGGAAAATGGTGAATGGACCGGTTTTGATGCCGAAGTCGGCAAAATAGTGGCTAAAGATCTCGGCGTGGACATCGAATTTGTAGAAATCGACTGGGACAACAAGATCCTTGAACTCGATAACAAATCAATCGACGTGGTCTGGAACGGCATGACTTTGACTGATGAAGTCAAAAATGCCATGGATACTGGCAAACCTTACTGCAACAATGCTCAGGTCGTCGTCATGAAAAAAGACCGAATCGGCGGTATGAGCGATGCGGGACTGAAAGAACTCAAGTTTGCGGTTGAAGCAGGTTCAGCCGGACAGGAAGCTGCCGAAGATAACGGTTTCGATTTTGTCGCCATTTCAACTCAGGCTGATACGCTTCTGGAAGTAAGCGCTGGAACCAGCGATGCGGCAATCATTGACCTGCTTATGGCCGGAGCGATGATCGGCGAAGGAACAAGCTACGCTGATCTGGCTTATGATTTTGAACTTACACAGGAAGAATACGGCGTTGGCTGCCGCAAAGGTTCTGATCTGGCCGGTTTCATCAACGAAGAGTTCAAGAAGCTTTATGACGATGGCACGCTTATCGTGATCGCTAAACAGTTTGGCGTACAGGAATCACTTTTACCGCAATAATGTTTGAGACTGTCACTCTGTCATTAGCCAGAGGTTTTATGATGACCCTGAGGCTTTTTACCCTGACGCTGCTGTTCTCGCTGCCGTTAGGACTCCTGATAGCCTCAGGAGTCATCACAAAAAAAGCCCTGTCCTACCCTTTGCGTTTCCTGATCTGGATCATCAGAGGTACGCCACTGATGCTTCAGCTGCTGGTCGTCTATTATGGCCCGGGCATCTTCCTTGGCCGCAACATCTGGGGCATGGGAGATGAAGGACGTTTTATAGCTTCTTTAGCAGCCTTTGTGATCAATTATGCCTGTTATTTTGCCGAGATCTTCAGAGGCGGCATCCAGTCGATCCCTGTCGGTCAGTATGAGGCAGGACGGGTATTAGGCTTAAGTGATAAACAGATCTTCAGAAACATCGTCCTGCTGCAGGTCATCAAGAAGATCATTCCTCCTATCAGCAATGAAGTCATCACTTTAGTAAAAGATACATCTTTAGCCAGAGTCATCGCGGTCTATGAGATCATCTGGAGCGGCCAGTCTTTCATCAAATCACAAGGCATCATCTGGCCTTTATTCTATACAGGTATCTTCTATCTGCTGTTCAGCGGCTTGTTGACGATATTGTTTGACAGGATGGAAGAACGTTTGTCTTATTTTGTCTGAGGTATAATATGGCGCTTTTGGAAATCAGAAAGCTCGGAAAATCATTTGGTGATAAGAAGATCCTGAAGGATATCTCTTTTGAACTTGAAAAAGGACAGACTTTATCGATCATCGGTTCCAGTGGCAGTGGCAAGACTACCCTGCTCAGATGCATCAATTTCCTGGAGAAAGCTGATGAAGGAACTATGTCCTTAAATGGTGAGATCATCTATGATGCCGCCAAAGATCAGGACTTTAAAGAGAAACAGCTGGGATTGATCAGAAAACACTTTGGCCTGGTCTTTCAGCAGTTCAATCTTTTTCCTCAATACACAGCTTTAGAAAATGTTACGCTTGCCAGCCGTCTGCAAGGCAAAGACATTAAAGAAAAAGCCATAGGGCTATTGGAACAGATGGGTCTTGCGGACCGCATGGATTATTATCCGCATCAGCTTTCCGGCGGTCAGCAGCAAAGAGTGGCAATCGCCAGAGCGATGGCTTTGGATCCTGATATCCTGTGCTTTGATGAGCCGACCAGTGCTCTTGACCCCCTGCTTACAAGTGAAGTCCTCAGAGTCATAAGACAGCTGGCCGATAAGAAAATGACGATGATCATCGTCACTCATGAAATAGCCTTTGCCAGACTTGTTTCCGATAAAGTCATCTTTATGGATGATGGGCAGATCATCGAAAAAGGAGATGCTTCACTCATCGATAATCCCAAAGATGAAAGAACCAGACATTTTCTGTCCAGTCTGGACGAAAGATAATACAACAATTCAAAACTGTAAATCATATTACAGTTTTTTTGTAAGCTTATCGCCTTATTTCAGAAGAATGCAGGCCAGCACTACAACCGGTTCTTCACTTCTGTTGGCTATGCCGTGACTGTGCCCATCCTCGCAGATCGTCACATCACCTTCATATAGCTGGACTTCTTTATCATCATCCTGATAGATAGGTGTTCCCTTTAAGACATAAAAATATTCCTGTTCATTTTCATGTGGATGAAAGCCAACACTGCAGCCTGGTTTTAATGTCAAAGTTCCCAGCATTCTGGACCTGCCCATCAGCTCACTTTTCTCAAACAGATTGGTTATCAGTGCTTCACCGTCTCCGCCTCGCATATGTTCTCTGATTTCTGTCGTACATTCTGCTTTTCTTCTAATCATACCGTCACCTCTGAGATCATTATAACCCGTGTTATAATTTGTAAAAAATGAGGTGATTGATATTATGATTCACGGTGATAAAGTTGATCTTATTTACAGCAGAAATGTCATTAACGCCCACAAGGAGCTGCTGTACTCTTCAGGAAACAGTTTTCTGATCGTGACTGGGAAAAGCAGTGCCCGGCTCTCTGGTGCTCTGAATGACGTGCTTGAGGCTATTTCTGATAAAGAATGCATCATTTACGATGGCATCAGAGAGAATCCTGAAGTGAGTTCCCTTCTTGAAGCAGCCAGATTGCTTGATGATGTTGACTGTGTGATAGGAATCGGCGGCGGGTCGGTAATGGACGCCGCTAAAGTCATCGCCTGTCTCAAGAATAATAAAGCCGAAAGTGAAGAAGAACTTTACGCACAGAAATGGGAAAATGCCGCTTTGCCTCTTTTTCTGATCGGCACGACTGCCGGAACAGGGAGTGAAGTCACCAAAGTTGCCGTTCTGACCAAGGCAAACGGCCGCAAAGCCAGTATTCATAATGATCGCTTCTATGCTTCATATGCTTTATGTGATCCAGCTTATACCTATTCACAGCCAAAAGCCATCGCAATCGCAACTGCGGTTGATGCCCTGACCCATTGCAACGAAAGCTATTTCTCCAATAAAGCAAATGATCTTTCCCGAGCGTACGCCCTAAAAGGCATAAGCTATCTGCTGCCTGGTCTTAAAGTCATTAAGGATCAGATAAGTGATGAGTTAAAAGACAATCTATATCTTGGCTCATTGTATGGCGGACTGGCCATAGATATCACGGGTACAACTTTCGCCCATAATGTCGGCTATTATCTGACCGAAAACTTTCATATCCCTCATGGCTTTGCCTGTGCGGTTTTTCAGGAAGACCTGTTTGATTTTGAAATGAAAAACAATAAACAATATACAGATGAGTTTTTCTCTCAGATCAATATGGACAAGAAAAGCTATATCGAACTGATCAGCTCATTAATACCAACTTTCAATATCGCTCTTAGTGAACAGACGATAAAAGAGATCCTTCCCCGTTATGAAAATAATAACAGTGTCAAAAACACTTATGGGCAGATGAACGTCAGTGATATTGAGAGGATATTGAAAAAGATATTCAATAATCAGTCATTTATATAGATCATATACATTCTTTTCATCAATAAAAAGAAGCAGATGATTATTGGCGCAGTATGTTCAGGGGTTATTCTGTCATATCGTCAGCTTAAAACGGGCAGATCTTTTGGAATTATCGTAAAACGATACTTATGTATTTTAAATCAGACAGATTTTTAAGCTTATTTACTGACTCTCATGATGATTGATTTTTCTTTGAATCCATACTTTTTATACAGATTGATCACATCATTTCCATAGACTACTTTTAGCTCAATGCCAGTTATATTGAGTTCCGCAAATTTCTTAAAAGCCCAATCAATCAGTGCCGTACCATATCCTCTGCCTCTTTCTTCTTCTAGTACAGCCAAATAATCAATCACGCCTTCTGAGCCGTTAACGCTGATTTTACAGAAGCCAACGACTTTATCTTCATTTTCCACGACCGAAATAAATGCTTTCCCTTCTTCCAGTTTTCTCTCAAAATCCCTGATAATCTCTTTTGAAGAGATAGTGGGGTAATGGCCTTTAAAATAGGTCGAAACCTTATTGTGATGTTCAGCCATGGATTCCAGGCAGTCATAAACCTTGTATGCTTCATCAGCCTTTATTTCTCTCATGCAAACCTCCTGTTTTCGTTTTGTAAGATACCGATTTATTTTTCTTTCTCATATATTCGATTGTTTTATATAAAGTTTCACCGGAAAAGATCTTGTCAAGATTGTTCTTAAAATCAAGTCCGTAGCTCTTATTCATGGCATCAAGTCTGGCATCAAGGATTTTATTTTCATCCTGTTCAGACAGCAGATCCGCAAAAGAGAGCTGTTTATCATCTTCGCGAGATGACAGACTGTGAATTCCAACTCCAATCAGGCGGATAGTCTTATGGGGTACTCTATCAAGAAGCAACAGAGCCTGTTCATAGATCTTATCAGCAGATCTGCTTGATTCAATTGTTTTGGAACGGGTAATGCTTTTCATATCGGCATAGGTGATTTTAAGCGTAACGCCTTTGCCAAATAAGCCTGAACGCTGTGCCCTTCTTTCGACACTGATTGCCAGCAATACCAGCACATCTTTAAGAAAAGAGAAGTCATTAACATTTTCCTGAAAAGTGATCTCTCTGCTGATCGACTTGGCATCTTCGGGCTTATAGGGAGTTACTTTACTATCATCAATACCTCTGGCGAGTCTGGTCAGCCACCATCCCTGCTTTCCTAATAATTCAACAACTTTTTCCTGATTATTCTGAATGTCTCTGACAGTATGAATTCCTTCGCTGTGCAGTTTCGCTGCCGTCTTGCTTCCAACGGTATAAAGCACTCTGACATCGCGATCGATGATCAGATTGACATAGTCTTCAGGCGTCGGTATTTCATAATAACCATCCGGTTTCTTTTCTTCTGAAGCTGTTTTGGCAGCTGTCTTTGAATAGGCAACGCCAATCGAGCAGTTCAGATGGAGTTCATCTTTCGTTCTTTTTTTGATGATCTTCGCAAACTCGCAGGCCTTTTCAAAAGTCACAGCCGTATCTGTAACGTCAAGATACGCTTCATCCAAAGCCAGATATTCTGATTTTGAGGCGTAGGCATTCCATATCTGATGAAGCTGCTCAGATACTCTTTTATATTTTTCATGATTGCCATGCATATAGATGCCATGCGGGCAGAGACGATAAGCCTCTTTGATATTCATGGCGGAATGAACACCATATTTTCTGGCTTCATAACTGCAGGTCGCCACAACACCTCTTTCACTGGGCAAAGATCCAATGATCAGAGGTTTTCCTTTTAAAGATGGATTATCTCTGGCTTCAACTGATGCATAGAAAGCGTCCATATCAACATGAATGATGATCTGCTCAGGCTTGCCAGTTCTTTCTGTTTCCTGTTTTACTGCAGAAACCGCTGTATCTGTATCAGTCTTTTCTTTGTCAAAAGCCATTGAAGGACGTCTTAAAGAAAGCGCATTATTTATATTTCTTCTTTTTTCAGTTTCTTTATCAATATCTTCCCGCTTAAGAAACAGTCTGTTTTCTCTCAGTTTTGTCCCGCCGCCATCAGCAAATCTGATCGTATAAAAACCACCTGCATACTTCAAAACAACCGCCTCTTCGATCCGATTTCCTGCCGAAATTATATATACAGTATCGCCTGGTTTATATTTAGCTGCCACATCCTAATTATAGCAATACGCATTAGCACAGCATTCACGCATGATAATCATCGGCAGCTGCCCACAATTTACAGGGTCATTTAAAATGAAGTAAGATAAGGTTGTGATCGTTTCCTGTCAGATAAAATCTCATATGTATATTTGGCACAAATGATATATCAGCTTTATAAAATACATTAAGATCAGATAGGTTGCGACAGAATGGAGGATGAACAAAGATGAATGTTGAAATACTTAAACAGCTTGAAGAAATAATTCATGATTACAAGGGAAGCAAAGATCTTCAGAT
>CADCOR010000079.1 GCA_902803055.1 uncultured Erysipelotrichaceae bacterium | reverse complement strand
TGTCTATTACTTTGATATCGATCAGCCCGGTGATGATAATGGTGCTTTTCATTCCTGTGATCTGAGATACATGTTTGGCACTTTAGAGACTTCCTGGCGTGAGTTCAGGGAAAGAGATAAAGAAGTATCAAAACAGCTGATGGATTATCTGAGCAATTTCACTAAGACAGGTGATCCTAATGGAAGTATATTGCCGGTATGGCATAAGACAGACAGAAACAATAAGAAAGTTCTGTGTTTCACTTTGAAGGAAACAAAGATGGGCAAGCCATCCTATTTAAAACTGATCAGGAATATGTTTCAAAGAGGAGTACCTAAGGCATGAAGTTCAATCATCAGTTCAGAGTGAGTTATGCTGATGAGCATACCCGTATCTATACAGATGGAGCTGTAAAAATGCGCATCGATTTTATCGAGGGTATGTGCAGAGTTGCGCTGCTCAAGGATGAGGAACTGCTGCCGACTTTCAGCATCAACCCGGAGCACAAACGTTTTAATAGTGAAGGCAGAGATAAACTCTCATTAGCAGGTTTTAAGCTTTGTGCGCCTGAAATCAGTGAAGATGAAAATACATTGTGCTTCAGACATTGCGGATATGATTTCCGCATTGAGCTTTTGAACTTCCGCATCACGATCAGCAGTGAGAAAGGAATCCTTTATCAGGACCGCAATGGCCTGGCCTATAATTTTGCGGGTGAGCTGGGTGAAGGTTCCATCCATTACAGCAGAAGAGATGAAGGGCAGTTTATCTATGGTCTAGGCGATAAAGCCGGCGGGGTTAATAAAAACCATCAGCACTATAAGCTTGATACCAACGATGCGATGGGCTTTAAGGCGCAATACTCTGATCCTTTGTACAAATATCTGCCATTCTACATCTGTGAAAATAAAGCCGGATCTTATGGCATCTATTATGATACCTATAGTGAAGGTGAGATCGATTTTGGCAGAGAACACGACAATTATTACGAAGCTTTCAATTCGATCAGCTATGAAGAAGATAATATGGTCTTCTATATCATATTTGGCAGTGTTAATAAGATCATCAGCCGCTTCATTGATATGACTGGCGGTATCGCCAAAGTACCTGCATGGGCTTTCAGATACTGCGGTTCAACGATGGAATATACCGATGCGCCAGATGCCGAAAGGCGTCTTAGATCTTTTATCGATAACTGTGAGAGCTATGATATCAAAGCCGGCGGCTTCTATATGTCGAGCGGCTATACCCAGATCAATGACAAGCGCTATGTCTTTCATTGGAACAAAGACAAGATAGCTGATCCGGAAGCGTTATCTGCATACTTTTCAAGTAAAGGGCTTAAGCTCATTCCTAATGTCAAACCGGCTTTTCTCGATGATCATCCGCTGTATGAGCAGATCGCCAGCAAGGGCTGGTTCCTGCATTACGCCGATGGCACGCCTGCGAAATTTCCTTTCTGGGGCGGCAATGCCAGCTATCTTGATTTCACCAATCCGGGAGCTTATGAATTCTGGAAGAGCTGTGTCAAAGAAGTTTTAGTCGACGAAGGCTATCAGAATATCTGGAATGACAACAATGAATATGACATCCATGATAAGGATGTTCTGGCTCATGGTTTTTCTAAGCAGATAAGCGCAAGGCTTATCAAGCCGTTATTTTCTTATCTGATGGCCAAGGCCAGCCTTGAAGCATGTGAAGAAGTAAACAAAGAACCTTTCAATGTGAGCCGCTGTGCCATGGCGGGAACCCAGGCACTTGCGACGACCTGGACAGGTGATAACTACACCAGTTTTGAAGATCTGAGATATAACCACTATCAGGCCATGACGATGGCGCTTTCGGGTTTTGTTTTCTTTGGACCGGACATCGGCGGTTTTGCCGGACCAAAACCAGGCAAGGAACTGTTCATCCGCTGGCTGCAGTATGGGGTCTTTCTGCCCAGATTTGTCCTTCATTCCTGGAAAGAGAATGAAGCATCCACTATGCCCTGGCTGTATCCTGATTTAATGGAGAGTGTCAAAGCGATCTTTGATTTAAGAGAAAGACTGCTGCCATATCTGAAGGAACAGATGGACAGATGCATAGAAAACAATTATCCTTTGATCACGCCGCTGTTTTTAAAAGATGAAGATTATGACCGGGAAGCTGATTATTTCATGTGCGGGGAAAAGGTCCTGGTTTGTCCGATCTTTGATGAAGGAGTAAATGAGCTAAATATCCATCTGCCTGCAAGCAGCAAGGGTTTCAGACTCAGGGGCGAAGGAGAATTGCTTGAAGGAAAGAGCGATATCAAGGTCAGCTGTGGCATCAATGAGCTGCCGATATGGTTTATAGAAGAGGAATAATATTTAACTAAAGGGGGATCGTTTATGAAAGAAGAAAAGAATTCACTGACACTGAAACACAAGATCGGTTATGGTCTGGGTGATGCCGGAGGAGTAATGACCTTCGCGCTGATGAGCAGTACTTTTTCCATGTACTGTACTGATGCCCTGGGCATCAGTCCGGCGACGATCGCAATCTTACTGCTGATATGGAATGTCTGGGATTTTATCAATGATCCTTTGATGGGTGCCTATATCGATAAAGCCTTTGCCCGCAACAGCAATCCCAAAGGCAAATTCCGTCCCTGGATCCTAAAGGCAACACCTTTGCTTTGTATATCGTTTATTCTGTTGTGGTCAGTTCCGAATTTCTTTGTCGGCGTGGCCAGGATCTGTTTCCTGTTTACCTTGAAGATCCTGTATGAAGGTGCCTATACGATGTTCAATATCCCAATGGGATCTTTGTTATCATCAATGGCTGATAACGATGAAGAGCGCGCTGCGCTTTCTTCGGCCCGCGGTATCGGCAGTGCTGGGGCAACGCTGATCTCTTTGTTTATCATGCCGTTATTTTTGAAAAAATACGGTGAGACCAACGCTACCGGCTATGCGCTTGGTGCTACAGTCTGTGCTTTGATCGGTCTGGCGATGTGCCTGGGACATTACTTTATGACCTTTGAAAGAAACAATACCGAAAGCAGACCGGAAGAAGCTGACAATATCAAGGTTACTGATATTCTGGAAGTGCTCAAGGTCAACCGTCCCTTTGTGGCATTATGTGTTCATGGCTTATTTATCTGCATGATGCAATATGTCGGCAACACCTTGAACAACTACATGTATTCAGATGTCTTAGGTGATATCTCTATTTCCGGCTATGGAACCTTATTAAGTGCTCCGGCCATGATCATCATCTTTATTACCGGACCGATGATCGCTAAAAAGATCGGCTTAGAAAAATTCATCCGCTATGGCTTATTGATAAGCTGCATTCTCTATGTACTGCTGTTTGCGGCTTTGATGGTTATCGATGTAAATCCATGGGTCTATGCGATCTGCAGCAATACCGCGATGGGTTTTGCCTTCATCTCGATATATATGCAATGGGGCTTGGTTGGTGAAGCGATCGACTACAACGAGATGATCACCGGCAAGAGAACCGAAGGCTCGATCTACGGTGCCTTCAATCTGAGCCGCCGTGTTGGCCAGACGATCGGCAATTCGGCAGCGATGCTGCTGCTGGGCTTGGTTGGCTATAATGGTGCCCTGGCTGTACAGTCACCTTCCACGATAAACGGCATCAAAGCTCTTTGTGTATTGCTGCCGGGTATTCTGGTTCTGGGATCCTGGGCTTCCTTCAAATTCCTGTGGAATATGGATGATGAGATGCGAGCAAGCGTCGATGCCTTTAAGGCAGCCAAAAAAGAAAACAGCACAAAGGAATAAGTATCGGCTTTTTTCAGGCATAGATTTTCTTTTCTGAAAAAACAAATTTTCCTCATATTCTTTTGGCACGCATAATTTATATATGGAGGTTTATAAAACATATCAGAAAAAGAAAAATTTGAACAGGCAAAGCTTTCAGAAGATGAGCTCAAAGAAGTCAATGGCGGGCATAATGAAGAGATCTGCGATGACAATACTTTCTTGAAAAGTATGGGAGTTATCAGCAATTATTGGACCTATATTGACTTTCTCTTCGATGACAACAAGGGCAGAGCTGCAGCACAGGCCTGGTCAAAGGTTGGCGTTGAATGCCGTTTTACGCCGACTGTTTCGAACCAATACTATATCCAATGGTCAGCGAGTATCTCGTAACGAAGCTATCGAATACGCAAGAAAATATCTGGCCGAGAATAAGCAGCCAGCTTATTTCTGACCATAATTGATTATGACAATGCAGGAGGGGAAGCCCTCCTTTGTTTTGTATTATGAATGAAAACAAAAAGAATGATTTTATCGGCTGTCAGTGAATCATGCTAAAATGTTGGGTATTGAATCAGTGCAGTATATTCTGCTTATTCCAACATTATTGTTGCAGGAGAAAGCAATCGATTCCAAGAAAGAGTGAAGCAATTCACTTTTTCTTTTATAATTTAGGTATAAAGTAATACAAGGAAAACAAAATATGAAAGCCGACGTATTTTTAAGTTACAAATCCGAAGAAGAAGAATATGCCCGCAAAGTCAGGAAAGTCTTAGAAGATAACGGGATCTCCTGCTGGATGGCACCGGATTCTATTCCGGTCGGATCCAATTATATGAAACAGATCCCGCAGGCCATCGATAACTGCAAGGTCATGATCGTGCTGATCTCAGAGAAGTCACAGAAATCGACCTGGGTCAAAAACGAGTTTTCGCAAGCCATCACCAAAAACAAGCTTATCATTCCTTATCTGATCCAGGATTGTCAGCTCGAAGATGAGTTTGCCTTCTCGATGTCGACGATGCAGCAGGTCTATGCCTGGAAGAATGAAGAAGATGCTTTAAACAGGATCGTCAAAGATATCAGGGAAGCTCTGGGTGATGACCCTAATGCCAGGATCGAGATCTCGGTGGTCAAAAAACCGAAAGTCTCACCGATCATCATTGGTGCAGTTGCCGCGATAGCGGTCATTGGCCTTTTCCTGATCTTCTTCAATAAACCGAAAAACGATCCGGTTTCAACGCCTTCCGCTGAAGTCTATTATTCGGAAATACTTCCATTCTATCTGACCGGTTTTTATCAGAATGCCGATGAAGCCAGAAATGATTCCTATTCTGTAGACGTTTATGATAAAGCTTTCTCATTATTAAGCTTTATCCGCAACGATTCTGATAAATCCGTCTTTGTGGAAAAGATCGCCTGTGATATCGATGAAGTCGTCCTGGATTCCACAGCGATCATTCAAACTGACTCCTTTATGAAAGATGACACTTTCTACTGTTATACCTTCAATGACGGCTGGGGCGATGGCGAAAACATCACCTCCACCTGGCAGATAACTCCTTCAGAAGGCGTTCCGGTCTATGATTATCTGATCACAGCTTTAACCGGATCAGATACCTATTCCCTAAAATCCGGTGAAGCTCATAAAGTCTATAAGATCAAAGCAGATCTGAATGAATTACTTGAATACTGTCGTCAACATAAAGATGAGTATCTTCCGGTCCTGTATACCATTTATACTGAAACCAAATATGGCGATCACACCTCAGGCTGTGCCATGTATCTCATGTATGACAGGGATAACGATTGTCTGTTCATCGATTATGGCGGAGCTGATGATGAAAAACCGGAGATCACCTTATATGCGGTGCTGGATGTCGACAATCCACCTAAAGAATTACGTTTTAATTCTCCTGATGCCTTCCCGCTTGTAGAAGATACCTTCCGCATCGAGACCGTCATCATTCCGACCAAATCATGTAACGTCACTTTGAACGGATCATATTCGGTCGGCGGCAATCTGTTTGAAACCGAAAAATACAACGCTCAGGTCAGAGTTCCGTATTTTGATGAAGGCGCCATCGACGTAGGCGGACCGCTCACCAGGGAACTTGCCCAGATCGACAGCAATGATACGACTATGATGAAAAAGATCTGTAATAAATATCGCTATGATATCGAATCGATCCTGCCTGATGACGTGCCAAGAGGATAAACAAAACTAAACATAGCATACTAAAAACCAGGTAAAAAGATAATAAAGTTCTGTTCCTGGTCTTCAGCTGAAACACTTTATGTTGTGTTCAGCTGTTTTTATTCTTCCAGACGGTAGAACTTATATGATCCGCCGTAATTTGTCATCAACAGAGTGTTCTTATCCAGAAGTTCAAATGTAGCTTCACCCCTGTCAAAACTCATGGTCAGGATTCCGGTCTTTTCATCATATCTGTAAGGCATCTCAGACCATCTGCCCTCATTTATCCAATACTTGTACTGGCTTTCAAAATAACCGAATTCGTCATAGTCCTTCACATAGATCAGACCCAATACAAAACTATCGCCGGTCGGATTTTTGTCTTCTACCGGTATCCAGCAGGCACTGAAATCATTCAGCCTC
>CADCOR010000078.1 GCA_902803055.1 uncultured Erysipelotrichaceae bacterium | reverse complement strand
GTTATAGTCTTTGAAGACACCCGTCATCTCATTTGGCTGGGTGATCTTCTTATTCATCAGATAGCTGTCCAGTGTCTGCATGTTGGAGTTTTCTTCCTGCTCAGCGATCGCCTTCCACTCACTGTCATCAAACTTTCTGCTTTGAACAACCGGTGTGGTTTCCACTGGTTCAGGTTCCGGATTATCTTCGATCACGATCTTTTCCGGAGCCTTATAGAATAAGGCAGTCAGATCGCGGAAGAAGAAATGCTCGATACCCATCTTATCGATGATGATTGTCTTGTTGGAAAAGGAATTATAGACATCAAAGATCGAATTGACCCCGGAGCCAAGATTGATGCAAGGTATCAGCAGCAGGAATGAAGATATGCAGATGATGAGCGGCAGCTGTACAGGACCGCGATCATTGAATTTCACAAACTTATGCAATAGCAGATAGGAAATGATGCCGATAAAACAGAAATAGTACGGCAGCTTGGCAGCCTCTAAAAAGATCAGGGTATATTGGGCAATTCGGCCGGCACCATCAGAAACGGTACCGAAAGAATAGAAATCACCCATAAAGTTCTTGAAGATCAGTTCGACAAATGAATAGGCTGAAAACCAGATCATGACGATCAGACCGACAATGAAATAGACTTTTTTCTTTCTGGTCAAAGAACATAAGAACCAGATAAAAATCGATAAAAACAGCAGGAATAAGATGATTCTTATAAATGTAAAGATGTCAAAGCTTTTGAACTGGACAAAATGAAAAACTGTTTCCAGCAGAAACATCGGTATAAACAGATACAGAAAACTTAGATTCAGTTTTTTGAGATTCTTCTTCTTTTTTTTCATTTTGCGTGCGGATGGGCCTTATTGACTGTTTTCTTCAAACGATCATAGCTCAGATGAGTATAGAGCTGTGTCGTTGAAAGATTCTCATGGCCTAAGAGTTCCTGGACAGTTCTAAGATCAGTACCGCCGTCCAGCAGATGCGTCGCAAACGAATGTCTGAGCATGTGCGGATGGACATCGATCTTGAGTCCAGCATTTATTCTAACATCATTTAGAAGAATTTGAATACTGCGAGGTGATATTTTTCCATGACGATTGGAAACAAAAAAATAAGGAAAATCCGGGTAAGCGTATTCATTTCTGTACATCTTCAGATACAGATCGATCAGTTCATTAAGACGCGGATAATAAGGGATCATGCGTTCCTTATTCCCCTTGCCGATGACTCTGATCATCATATTGCGCCGATCGACATTGTCATACAAAAGATCACAGCACTCCGAAACACGCAATCCGCAGGCATAGATCATCTCCAGGATGCAGCGGTTTCTTACCTGCAGGGGATCAGAAAGATCAAAACTGTCAAAAATGCTTTCGACCTGCTCAAGGCTGAGCACATCAGGCAGATGTTTTTCAACATGGATTTTGGAGAAAGACACAAAAGGGTTGGCATCGACGAGATGTCTTTCATTGAGATATTTATAGAATGATCTTAAGGCACTGAGATTGCGGGCATATGTCGTATTGGAAATCCGGCCTCTGGTGATATTGCCGGAACGCAATTCATTCACATAATCAAAAACGACATTCTTATCAACTTTCTTTAAAGATGATATCTCATTGTCGTTTAAAAAAGTGATGAAACGGGCGATATCGCGATAATAGGAATCAGAAGTCGCTTTTGAACCGGAACGTTTGTCATATATGTAGCTGATGAAATCATCAAGCGTTTTATACATGTTTTCCATATTCTTCCACCGCTTTCAGAGCGTGCTCGACATAGTATTTCTTCTTATCATTTTTCGGACCGTTATAATCGAGCCGGAAAATACCGAAATTCGCATTCATCGGTTCAAGTTTTCTGATGTGTTCATCAGAAATATAGTTGGCCATCGCTCCCATCATCGTATCTGAACCGAGTTCATATTCGATCTTGCCATCAAGGTACTGGCAAAGGCATTTGGCGGCATATAAACCGCTGCCGGCCGATTCAACATAACCTTCGACGCCAGAGATCTGTCCGGCGACAAAGATATTGGGGTGGCTGATAAACTGATAATATCTGTTAACAATATTCGGCGAATTGATATAGGTATTGCGATGCATGACGCCATATCTGACGATATGGACATTCCGCAAAGCCGGGACTTTCTTTAAGACTTCTTCCTGTGAGCCAAAAGTCAGGTGTGTCTGAAAACCAACCACGTTATATAAGGTATCGATCGCATTGTCTTTGCGCAGCTGAACGACCGCATATGGTCTGATGCCATTGTGTTCCAGACCGACTGGTTTCATCGGGCCAAACAGCAAGGTCTTGTAGCCTCGTCTGGCCATTTCTTCAAAAGGCATGCAGCCTTCAAAGTATTTTTCATCATCGATATCATGGACCGCGATCTTGCGGGCATTGATGATCGCTTCATAAAACTCCTCAAACTCTTCCTTTGTCAAAGGACAGTTGATGTAATCGCCGGGATTTTCATCATCATAGCGGGATTTATAATAGGCCTGATCAAAATCGATCGAATCCTTCTCCACGATCGGCGAAACCGCATCATAGAAATGCAGAAACTGTTTCCCGCAGAGTTTCATGATCTCATCAGAAAGTGCCCCTTCACAAAGCGGACCGGCAGCGATGATCGTCGGTATCGATTCATCAAGAGCGGTTACCTCTTCATTGATTACGTTGATTTTGGGATTGTTTCTGATCTGCTCCGTGATATATTTTGAAAAACCGACGCGATCTACAGCTAAGGATTTGCCAGCCGGGATGCGATAAAGATCAGCAGCTTTCATGATCAAAGAATCAAGGATGCGCATCTCCTGTTTAAGCAAGCCGACCGCATTATACAGATCATCGGAACGAAGCGAATTGGAACAGATCAGTTCCGCAAAATCATCAGTCTTAAAAGCGCTGTGCTTTTTGACAGGTTTCTGTTCGTAAAGATCAACTTCGATACCTTTTTTTGCCAGCTGATAGGCTGCTTCTGAGCCTGCCAGTCCGGCACCGATGACTCTGACTTTCATTATTTCTTCTTTCGTGAATAGAAACGGCGTTTAGGCTGTTCACCTTCGATCGCTTCCAGATAGTGGCACTTCGGATAATTGGAACAGCCGATGAAGTAATTGCCGTAACGTGATTTGCGTTTCAGTAAAGGCGCTCCGCATTCCGGACAGTTTCGGCCGACTTCTTCCGGTTCTTCTTTCTTGATCAGAGATTCATGCCACTTGCAGCTTGGATAATTGATGCAGGATTTGAATTTGCCAAACCTGCCATTGCGGATGACGACATCGCCGCCGCATTCCGGACAGATCTCACCGGTCTTCTCCGGCTGTTTCTTTTCCATTTCATCATAAGCTTTATCAACCAAAGGCTGGAACTCGTCATAGAATTCTCTTAAAGATGCGATATTGTCAAGTTTGTTTTCCGCGATCTCATCGAGTTTTTCCTCCATGCCGGCTGTGTATTTGACATTGATGACATCTGCGAAGTATTCACGCAGTTTCTCATCCGTGATCATGCCCTGCTCAGTCGGAAAGAAATACTTGGTCTTGCCTGAATCAGAAGCTTTCTTGAGCTCAACATAATTGCGCTTGACGATCGTATCGATGATCGTCGCATAAGTTGAAGGACGGCCTACGCCTTCTTCCTCGAGAGCTTTGATCAGTCTGGCTTCGGTATATCTGGCCGGAGCTTCCGTGAAATGCTGAAGCTTTTCGATCTTCTTGGCCTTCAAGACATCGCCTTTGACAAGTTTCGGCAGAATGACATCCTTGGAATTGTCATAGTCGCCATAGGCTTTCAGGAAACCGTCAAATTCCTGCTTGGAACCATTGATGATGAACTCATACCCGTTATTATCAAAAGTATAGGTTACCGATTTGAAGACTGCTTCGCTCATTAATGAAGCTAAAGCGCGGTAATAGATGAATTTATACAGTTTATACTGGTCATTGCTCAGATACTGTCTGATCGCTTCCGGTTCGTTGGCTAAGCTCGTCGGACGGATAGCTTCGTGAGCGTCTTGTGAGTTGCCATCATTCTTGACGCGATAGAAGCCCTTGTATTCCTTGCCGTAATCATTTTCGATCTTGTCATATGCTGAAGCCACAAACTCTTTGGAGAGTCTGGTCGAATCGGTACGCATATAGGTGATCAGACCCTGAGCACCGCTTCCCAGTTCCACACCTTCATAAAGGCTCTGGGCAACCATCATCGTCTTCTTGGAACCAAAGCCCAGTTTGGTAGAAGCTTCCTGCTGCAGAGTGGAAGTGATGAAAGGCAGATAGGCAGAACGTTTCTTCTGTTTCTCGCTGATATCACTTAAGGTGAACTCATCCAAAAGCTCAGCCAGGATCTTATCCGCTTCCGCTTCATTTTTTATTTCCAGTTTCTTGCCCTTATAGCTCTTTAATTCAGTTAAGAGCTTCTTGCCAAGATCTGCACTGATAGTCCAGTATTCTTCCGGTACAAAGGCAGCGATCTCCTTCTCCTTGTCACAGATCATCCTTAAGGCGATGGATTGAACCCGGCCGGCTGACTTGGAACCGATCTTTTTCTGCAGAAGCTTGGAAAGCTTGAAACCGATGATACGGTCAAGGATCCTTCGGGTCTCCTGCGATCTGACTAAAGCCATATCGATCGTTCTTGGCTCCTTGAGCGCATTTAAAACAGCGTTCTTGGTGATCTCGTTGAAAACGATACGATTATTGTCATTGAGATCGATGCCCAGTTCTCTGGCCAGGTGCCAGGAAATAGCTTCACCGTGTCTATCCGGGTCGGTTGCCAGATAGACGAAGTCAGACTTGTCGACCAGCTTCTTCAGATCACTTACAACATCTTTCTTATCCGGCGAAACGACATAGGTCGCCTTGAAATCATTATCGATATCAACACCGAGACCTTCCTTGCCTTTAGTAGCCAGATCACATATATGGCCCTTGGAAGAAGTTACTTTATAATCCTTGCCAAGATATTTTTCAATTGTCTTTGATTTAGACGGTGACTCAACAATTACAAGATTTTTCATACTAATTCCTCATAACAATTATCTATATTACATAAAATAATTCAAAATGCAATTTCCTCAAGCGTAAGCGGATCAGCTCCTTCATAGATCAGCAGATTATTCTGCCGGCCTTCTTCAGCAAAGATATCATAAGGCAGAACCGAAATGGCTTTGCCTAAATGCAGGGCTTCATTAACGGTTGTCATCGTTCCCGACTTCTTTCCTGACTGCATCACATAGATCCTGTCACTTAAGGCAGCAATGATCCGATTGCGGAAAGGAAAATGATAGGCATAAGGCTTTACTTTACCCGGATATTCCGAAATGATCAGACCCTCTTTAGCCGTTTTCCTGATCAGTTCATAATTGCAGAAGGGATAGATATAGTCAATGCCGCATCCTAATACGCCGATCGTACTCAAGGCATTTTCATGCGCACAGGCATCGATCCCTTTAGCCAGTCCCGAGATTATCAC
>CADCOR010000077.1 GCA_902803055.1 uncultured Erysipelotrichaceae bacterium | reverse complement strand
CTTGTGATATTTCTTGCTTAATTTGTTGATCCTGTTGATCAGCATATTCAGAGTAACGATTTCCGCTATCTCTTCCTTTAACAGCCTCTCCAGTTCATATTTCCGGTAATCATCATATTCTTTTGCAGGATTAGCCTTTAAAGCCAGAAAAAGGTTCTTATTGCGCTGAAAGATACCCGCAAGCCTTATCATCTTCTCTTCACCGTTATCCTTCAGATAGCTGTTAAAATAGCCTAAAACCTGCTTGCGTGAAGCACAGTTCAGCATTGCAATGGTTTCTTTATCCTGAACCTTCAGAGTCTTTCCCGTAACCTTATAGATGACATATTTCATAAACTCTTCAGGATCATCAGGCACGATCCCGTATTTGTCATACAGATAGATCTTAACCTGCCTGTTTCTGATCTCATCAAACTCATTCTTATCGATCAGATCCGACAGTTCAAAGATATCATTAAGTGTATCATTGCTTAAAGCGATCCCGCTTTTAAGCATCTTCATCAGTTTTTCACTTACTTCATTTTCTGTATAAGCTCTGATCCTGATCAGTTCAATATCTTTATCAAGCTCCGGAATATCCAGTTTTTCCTTTGGAAGATAGACACTTTCTTCACTGTATATGCCAAGCTCTTCAAAACCATAGGTCGTTATATAATGAACTATCTGTTCATAGACCAGCTGTTGTATCGGCGCTGTCGCCACCTTGTTCCAGGATTTATGAAACGTCTGATTCCACTTCTCACCATCTTTGCCATAAAGCTTTACAGCTTCCTTATATACCTCTTCAGGAGCACTTTTCGGCACTATTAAACCATACTTCAGACCTTCTTCGATGAAGTCCTTACTGTCCTGTCCAATAAAACCCTTGAACAGTCTTAACACTGACAGCTGATTCATGATATTCCTCCAAAAAAAGAAGCGGACGAAGAGTAAAAGCTTTCAGGAATGAAATAAAGGAACTCTTTATGTCCGCCATATATGAAGATCAAATATGATCTTCTATCTTCTATTATTATTATATTTTTTCTCACTGACTTCGTGCAATAATATTCATATGAAGAAAAATCAGATCATTGCCCTATACGGTATCGGCATAGCCCTTTACGTCGTATTATCGGCATTCGTCAACATTCCGATCGTCAACCGCATCAAGCTCGATCTCGGCTATATCATTTTTGCGATCTATCTGGCCAATTTCTGCATTTCTGCTTCGATCGTCGGCATAGCCGGCTGCATCATTGCCGAATTGCTTAAAGGCGGATCCTTACGCATAGCCTGGCCAATCGGGCAGGCCTTCATCGGCTTGACCCTTGGCTATCTCTATCCCAAAACAAAAAACAATCTCCTGAAGATCCTATATACGATCATTTCTGTATTTATCGGCATCGGACTGATCAAAACTGTTATTGAGGTAGCCATGTATCAGTTCCCTTTGCAGGCCAAGTTCTTAAGCAATTCTGTCGCTTTTGTCATCGATGCAATCGCAATGATCATTGGTGTCCTGCTCAGCAATAAAGTCAAGATCAAAAAGCAGTAGTTTTCATTTTTCTTAAAGCGGATCACACACATTCTGTTAAAAAAAGACCGCTTTTTTTGATCGCTCTTTGAGACACTATTGAAACGATTTTCACTAAGAATTATCTTCTTAAAGTCTGAAACCATAATAAAAGACGAATTGGAAACGCAACTCGTCTTTTTAATTATGTTATTCACCTGGATTTTCCTGAACGTCTTCAGCGACCTCGCCTGGCTGTTCATCAGGGATCGTCTGCGTGTCAGTAGCTGTTTCTTCAACCTCTTCCACCTTTTCTTCAGGTTCACTTTGTGGAACTTCTTCGCCCTGACCAGATGAGCCTTCATTGTTGTCAGGCTTTTCTACAGGATTATTGCTGGTAGACTGATCCTTATTGGAATCGACAGGTTCATTGTTTGTTGATGCTCCTTCATCTTCTTTCTGGATCTGTTTAGGATCAGCGACGACCTCTTCGATATTATCATCAACTGATTTCAGGATATAGACAACATAGTGAACTTTGCCGTCATCTCCTAATTTTGCCTTATCGATCGTAGAGATCAATACCTGATCTTCCGTTTCGACCAGTTCAGGTTCGGCAGCTTTCAGATCATTTTCCTTCAGATACTCAAGGAACTTATCTTCTGACATGCCCTTGGTATTCTTTAACAGATCAG
>CADCOR010000076.1 GCA_902803055.1 uncultured Erysipelotrichaceae bacterium | reverse complement strand
TTATCCTTGCCGGAACAGCCGATCAGCCGCACCGTGAAATCCGGATACTTTTTCCTGACCCGATAGTAGGCCTGTCTCATCGTCTGGTCACGGACAATGTTTGTCAGATCATCCTGGGTGCCATAGTCTCTGACCTCGACCAGGATCACACCTTTTTCATAACAGCTTAAAAAACCCTCTTCCCAGACTTTTTCCATGATCGCGGCATCATTATAGATATCACCGGTATTGGAAAACAGCTGTTCAAGTTTTGCCCAGTAACCTTTTTCCCGATCTTCTTCCGATACCACCAGCAGCTTGCCAAAATCTTCCTCTTTAAGCAGGCCGCTTTTAAGTGCTTCGTTGATGTCCACTGCATCCGCAGGGATATTGGGACTGTTTTTCAGATACAGGGTTCCGTAATTATCTTTACCCAGACAGATCAGCGCATTGTCTTTGATGATCTGTTCAAAGCGATCAAAAGGAATCATCGTATTGTCATGGGCGTGCAGATCGGCACCTTTAGGAAGTCTGTAACAGAAATCATAAAGACCGCGATGAATATCCTCATCATCTTCCCACTGAATGATGCCGTAGGGATTGTCATGGGAATAATTCTGATCAGCTTCCCCTTTCATGCCGCTTAAAAAGCTGTCCAGTTTCTTCTCATCATCCGAAAGCTCTTCACTGTAGGGAATGACCGGTTTATATCTGGCCTTGTTCAGCAGATATTCCTCATTATTATTCATAATGTTCATACAAAAACATTATACTTTGTTTGCGCAGAAACGATAAAGGCTGTTAAGAACCAAAATAGGAAACCGCAAGATCGCCGCGTCCATCTGCACTCGCCGCTCCTTCATAATAGCGGCAGAAATAATCTCCGGCTTCAAAAGCGCCATTGCTGCTGTTTTCAACATTCAGCAGATATGTTTTGACACCGCTGTAGGATGTCGAAAGTTCATGATCAAGAAAAGACAGCTGACCATCGATACCCGCCGGGTCAAGACCATTGGTTCCACAATAGCTGTACAGATTGTCTTTACGGCTGCCGCCCCATTGACACAATCCATAGTAGTAATCTCCGATATCCGGAATGAAGTTGCTTTCAAAACGGATATTCGCAAGAATGCCGCAGGCAGCCGCTCTGTTATAGCCATATGCAGAAGTCAGAATACTGTAGATGATATCATAGCCTTCACTTGGTGAACTCACCCTGTTTCTGACGATCAGCTGATAGCTGCCATTTGAACTTAAGCCATTTTTATCGTATGCAGTTATATTTACGCTGTATTCGCCTGCTTTTTCCGGATCATAATCGGTAGCGACCTGATAGTCATCAATTGCACCATCCACTTCATCATAGACACTGACATTTTCCTTAACATCATATGGACTGTTCACATAGGCATAGACAGTATCTTTTTCAATCTCTATTACCGACGGCTTGCTGTCTTTGACCTGAACTGTATGTTCATAAATCTTTTCAACTATCTGTTTATAGCGTTCTTCGACAGCAGAAACAGTATAAATCAGCTTCTGTTCATTCATATCGTATGTATCGATTTCTTTATCGATACTCAGTTCACCCTCATATGATCTGATGAGATCTTTGGCCTTGATTGAAGATCCATATTCAACATCTTTTTCATTGAACTCGATATTCAGTTTTTCATATACGGCTTGTTTGCGTGAACTTCGGTCAACAAAAAAAGCTGACAGTGCCAGTAACAGTACTGCAGCTACGATGAGATAAACATTTTTACGTGATATGTTTTTCATTGCTTCTTAACATACCATATTCAGTTAAGAAGTCAAATAATTATATTCAGGAAGGCTGACAGATGATGTTCAGAGTTTTCTCCATCATATAAGCCAGCCTGATCAGACCGGCTATTTCTGCAATACTCATAAAATACCTCAATTATTTCAATTGTTATCAAGAAAACTCTTTATTCTTTCCTTATAGTCTGCCGCTTCATCA
Organism: uncultured Erysipelotrichaceae bacterium; assembly: GCA_902803055.1. Lineage (GTDB taxonomy): Bacteria > Bacillota_I > Bacilli_A > Erysipelotrichales > Erysipelotrichaceae > Colivicinus. The sequence goes on along the minus strand of CADCOR010000076.1, from coordinate 161 downwards.
TAGACGCCATGTCCGCAGCCTTCATAGATGTAATAATCACATTTGAGTTTTTCCGCCATATCCAAAGATGCCTGTACACCTACGACTTTATCTTCACCGGCACCAAGGATATAAACCGGACATTTTATCTGTTCAAGTTCATCTTCAACATTGAAGTTTAT
>CADCOR010000075.1 GCA_902803055.1 uncultured Erysipelotrichaceae bacterium | reverse complement strand
GAGATAACGGGTATCATTCTCCCTGATCTGCTTATCACTCAGTTCGAAATTCTTATCGGCATCAGTTTTTTTCAAGGTACTGTTTTTCATGGAGAAATAGGCAAACAGTTCCGGATCTTTCAGTTCTTTTCCATTTTCCTGCTGTTCAAGATAATAGAAAACCAGATAGGAGAGCAGCTGAAAATTGATGCCCTTTTTCACATCATCGATCTTCACTTCTTTTTCCGAACTCTTGTAGTCGATTATCCTGTATCTGTTGCCTTCAATATCCAGACGGTCTATGCTTCCTCTGACTTTTATATCTGTCTCTTCGGTATTGAATCTGTAGTTTATCTTATCTTCCGGATAATAGTTGTGATCATCACTTTCTTTGAACTTTTTAAGGAAGCTGAATGATCTGCCGAGAGCCAGCGCCAGGCGTTTCTTCATATTTTCGATATATTCCTGATCATTAAACATGATGCTCTTGAGCACCGCAAAATACGGTTCAAGCGCTTTGGCAATGTCATCTGTATCTTCCAGTTCGTCCTTGAACATTCTTTCCAGCAGTGAATGATTTATGCTTCCTAAAGTATTGGCTTCAATCGCTAATGGTTCTTCTTTGATTTGCAGGCCTTTTTCAATATAGTACTTGAATGGACAGGACACGAAAGTTCCCAATGAGCTTGGTGAAACATTGAGTGTATCATCCTGAAGATAGATCTTCTTCGCAAGTTCTTCAGATATCTCTTCCTTTGGCTGCTGATAGTGATCGGCTATATACAGGTTCCAGCTCTTCTTGTCTTTTACATATTCACTTACCAGGGTCGACAGTTCATATTTGTCACCATCAACACTGCCGATCGGTGCTGAAAAGATCACCTTCTTAAACTGATGCAGAAGATCATCATATTCTTTTTCAAAATAGCCGTTTCTTTCAATTAAACTGTCAAAGCCTTCCACTTGTTCCAGATATGCTTCATCAAAGAAACCATCAAGTGCTACTGATATTGGATAATTCTGCTGAGTGCAGCCGACAATGATCGCCTTGCTTTTGCCTGGAGCATTCTGATACGGATCGCAGATCATAAGTCCGCCCTCACAGCTTTCTTCAGCTTCAATACTCATTCTTTCAAGTTCATAGTCGAGCAGTTCAAACAGTCTTTCATCATTGCTGCTTTCTCTTTTTACGATTGAAAGGATACACTGTTTAAGTTCACTTAATTCCTTGACTTTTTCGCTGTTTCTCTCTTCATCATTATTGAAAAGATACTCGTAGGCATAACTGCACTGTTCTTTTAAGGAACTGTTTTTTAGTTTTACAAATTCTGCACTCGCCAGAGTTCCCCTGATCTTTTCAATAATCTTTTGGCAGCGTTTCTGTCTCTCATCCAGTTCTCTGATCTTTCTCAGGCCAACACTGTTTTCCACATAGAGTCTTTTTTCTTCATCATTTAAAAGCTTTTCTGCCGTCATCTCAAAATCAAGCAGCTGATCATAATCGAGCTGAAATTCTTCGACATATTCATTCAATACGTAATCGTGTTCTTTGAAGACCTTGCGGTTATAGGCATTCATAAATGAGGAGATATCCTGTTTTCTGATCAGTCTTAATAGGCTCAGAAAATCCAAAGCAGAAGCATTGGCCTTCCTATAAGTGAAACTATATGGCAGATTGCAGTTATCAAAAATTCTTCTGATGATCGGCAGATAATTATCTCTGTCGTTCACCATCAGAACATAGTCATCAAGTTTAAAATCTTTATTTTCTTTTTCGCTGATCAGATACTGGGCTATGGCAATGATTTCCTGAACGCTGTTATTTGCCAGACGGCATTCAAATTCCGTCTCATATCTTTCTGTTTTCTTAATATGTCTGCCGCCTTTGCTGACCAGCTGATCAAGCTGTTTTCTTTCACTTAGATCTTTATAAAAATAGTCACAGATAAGGCACTCAGAAGCATCTTTTACTTCATCAAAAGCCTGTTTAAGTTTCTTTGCGATCAGATCACTTTCTAAAAGATAAGCAAGTATTTCCTTGCGGTCTTTATCGGTGTCAGGCAGCTGTTTTACACTGATGCCGTTTTCCGCAAGCAAATTCGCAAAATCATAAAAATAATCAAAAAAAGCCGGAAACTTCAGCTGTTCGCGATAAATATTATCGCTGGCTATCTGGCTCTGAATGTCTTGAAAAAGCTCAGCTTTTTCAGCCTGAACATCCGTCTCTTCGTACAATAATGAACTTTTGTATGCGCTTAATGACAGTACTTCTTTGCCGAAAAGCAATCCATCATCTTCAATAAGCTGCTTCATCACTTCATTCCGGGCATAACCAGGAACGATCATTTTCTGTTTTCCCATCCAAGACCTCTTTTACTTTCTTGAGACTTCGATAAGAACTACACCGGCAAGGAACATGATGATAAAAACGATCTTGCCTGCAAGTGATTCAAGCAGCAGCAGGATCGCACCTAAAAACGGTATCTTGAACATAACTTTGCCAAGGACATATTCATAGGCAATCGGGATGATATCATTCTTTTCATTGGCATCACCTTTGGTGACAAACTGCTGTCTTGATATGTCATTTGAGACGACACGGTGAGTGACCGGGGTCAATGCGTTGGAGTTCATATAGAAACTGATGATATCTCCTTCTTTGACCTCATTCAGGTCGATCGCCTTAACATAAACGACATCATTGACTTTGAGTTCAGGATACATACTTTCGGAAATGATCACATATGGTGACATATTGAAGATCCTGGGCACGATCAGACTGCCTACGATCGACATGGTAATGATCAGCAAAAGCACACCAAAAAAACGCAGTTGTTTATTACTTGTTATTTTTTCATTCATCCTGCGTTTTTCTTCCATTAGTATTCTTCTTCCGTATCTCTTCTGACGCCGATGAAGATAAAGATCATCAGGATCAGCAGAGAGATAAATGCTGAAACCAGCAGAATTCT
>CADCOR010000074.1 GCA_902803055.1 uncultured Erysipelotrichaceae bacterium | reverse complement strand
TATCTGGATGAAACATTCTTCAGCCAGATAGAATCAAAGAAGAAGCTGAGACCTGATGGTAAGGAGTATAGAGGCATATCCAGAAACAAATTCGCCGTAGCCTGTGCCTATGATGACAATGGTCATGTCATTCTTATCTGCGAGAATGTATCAAAGCCTTCAAATAAATCTACCTGGACAGCACTGGGATCTCACATAAGGGAAGGATCACTTCTCATACACGATGGCGAACACTCCCATTCTATCCTGATCGACAGACTCCATCTTGAATCAGAAGTATATGATTCTCTTAAGATCAGAAAGCTCAAGGATGAAGACAACCCTCTTGACCCCATCAATGAGATCCATTCCTTGGCCAAGAGATTCATGAAGGCTCATGGCGGTTACAATAGAGATAACCTTCAGGACTTCATGAACCTGATATCGTTTATCCTGAATGAGCCCAAGGACAGATATGAGAAGATCGATCTGTTCATCAATATGGCGCTTTTGTCACCAAAGAGAGTGCGATACAGGGATGTAATGTCAAAGAAACATAGTAAACATCGTAAGAAACAGCCACGTGGTGCAAATTAGGACCTTAAATTATAAAACAAAAGCTTTTACAGCAACACGGTGCAAAACGGTGGACAAAAATTTGGACAACATTATAATAGTTGTATGAACCGGGAAAGAATCATTCAGCTCATCGAAATTCTTAAAAGAAACTCCGATTTTGATCATCCGTTATCAGCCAATGAACTGATTGCCCTTTTAGAAGAAAGAGGCGTAAAGATAAACAACCGCAAGACGATCTATGAAGATATCAGAACCCTGAATGACAATGGCTATGATATCGATAATGCCAATGACGGCTATTATCTTGCGGAAGCTCCTTTTTCTTTAGCTGAAGTAAAGATCATTTCCGATTCCCTGAGTTCATTAAAAAGTATCGATAAGGCCTTGCTTGAATCCCTCAATGCCAAACTGTATTCCTTCATCTCGGAATATGAAGAAGCCGATCTGAAAAAGCTTGAATACTCTTTCAGACACGGCAAAGGTCACTTTCTCAATCGCCTTGAAGATATCCTGCACGCTTTAAGAAATGAAAAGACACTGATCATCAGACGCAGAAATCACAAAGACAGCGAAGAGATCGCCCCTTTGTTTCTGCATCGCTATAACGATCAGTATTATCTTTACTATCACTATCTGGGCAGTTCAAAGATCTATCACTGCCGTTTTGACAATATCGAGACGATCAGACTTACCGATCGCAGAAATGACATCGTGATCAAAAAGGAAGAGATCATCAGATACATAAACGAAAGCACCAATGCCTATTATTCAAATAAAGCGGAAACGATCAGATTTGAAATCATCAATGATACAGACGAATTGCGCAATCGCCTGCTAGATGATTTTCCCAATATCATCTTTACCAGAAACGGTTTTTCCTTGAAAGTCAGTGTCAGCCACGTTCTGTTTGCCAAACTGGCGGCTTATGGTGAGAGTATAAAAATCAGCGATCCGAAGATCGCTGAAGAATACATCAATTATTTAAAGAAGATCATCACTCGTAATAGTTAGGTGAATAGAAATAATCGATCGTGCTGGGATCGATATTGCAGTATCGAAACAGATCATTGATACTCACGAGCTGACAGCCCTGATTGATCAGCTGCGGGATGATCTTTTCTAATGCTTCAGCTGTTTCGTTATAGATGTCATGGAAAATGATGATATCACCTGTTTCGTACTCATATGACATGACTTTATTAATGATCGTTTCCACATCTCTTGACAGCCAGTCTTCGGAATCGACATCCCATAAGACCGCCGGCACCGGCTGGGCATCGATGACCGCCTGATTGAAGACACCTTCAACAGGCCGGTAGGTGCTCATCTCATAGCCCATGAAATCACGCATGTATTCGATCGGACCATTGATCTCATTGCGGATGGCCTCAGCAGAAGACATATTATTCAATACATACAGATGAGTCTGCGTGTGGGAGCCGTAATCATTGCCAGCCCCAATCGATCTTTTAAGCAGTTTGTAGACCTGATAATCAGCCCAGATATCCCGATCTTCCAGCATGTTTCCGACCACATAGAAAGTTCCTGAAGCATCATATTCCTCCATCAGGGAGATGATCTTTTCCGTACTGGTCGTATACTGATAGTCCCAGAGATAGGGACCATCATCAAAAGTCATACAGATCAGAGGATGTTTTTCATCCGGATCAAGATAGACCGGTTTGCGATAGAGTTCATCCGTAAAACCGAAATTCATCTTCAGTTCCTTTTGCATATACTTCAAAGGAATATCTACTTCCATCTCATACTGCGGTATCGCCACCTTGAGTGATTCGCCATTGATATCATAAGTAATAGTCGAAAAATCCAGCTTATCAGGACTGATGGATCTGATGAAATCAGCGTTGTAGTATTTATCAGGCTGTTCCTTTTTGAATGTGTAACGGACATAGTCATTGATGATCTTCTTGCCATCATCAGAGATCTCACCGATACTGATCTTCTTATATTCCTTATCCGCAAAGAAAGAGTATTCCCCGCCATAATTGATCAGATAGTAATCACCATAAGGGATCAATGTGTAATCAAAGATCTGATCATCTTTTACCCCTTTACATAACTGTTTAGCGATACTTAAGGCATCTGGGGAATCGGGATAAAATGCCAGACAATGTCTGGTCTTATAAGATTTGGCATCTTCATGGATCGATTTCTTGCCGATAAAGCCGAAATTCACAAAAAGCAATAAAAAAACCGTAATTACCAGGATCGATAATATGATGATCACAATTACGGAATTAAGGTTTGAACGCCTGCTTTTTTCCATCAGTCTTATTATAAACTATTGCCCTGCAATTTGTTTTTCAGCAGATTGGCAATAAAATCGATCATCAGCATTATTCCTACTGCAATAAGCGAATAGGCAAAGACCGGAACCATGTTGGTCGGATCTGTGGCTCTAGCCCCGGAGATCGCACTTCCCAAACCGGGATTGGTGGAACCGGTGATGACTTCCGCCATGATCTCGATCTTGAAGCTCAAGGAAAAGCTGCTGGCCATCGCCACAATGATGTAAGGCATAGCCAAAGGCACCCTGATCTTCAGATTGGCTTTCAGAAAACCGGCACCATCAACTTTCAAGGCCTTGATGATACTTTCAGGAACATTTCTGATGCCGGCCGCCACTGCTTCATAGATGATGGGAAAGCAGATCAGGATCACCAGAAACACCGGGGCTTTCTTAAAGCCGGCCAGCACGATAAAAAGATAAACCAGAGAAGCTGTCGGGATCGCTCTTAAGGCCACGATACCGGGAGCGAAGAGTTTTTCAATAAACGGGAAATTGCCCGCCATGATGCCTAAGACAAAAGCCGATATCAAGGCAATCGCAAAGCCTGAAAGCATCTTGAGCATCGTCGCACTTATGCAGCGCCAGGTATAAGGTCTCTGCAAGAGTTCGGCCGCATAGGCAAAGGTCTTTACAGGTCCTGGGAAGATGAAGACTTCTTCATCCACCCAAAGCGATAAAGCTTGCCACATAATGGCAAGCAGTATCACTCCTAAGATATAAACGGTATTTTTATTTGAAATAAATTTCTTCACCGGTCTTATTGGCTCCGAGTACTTCCATGAAAGCATCGATGTCATTCTTGATTTCATAGGCTCTGGCAAAACCCAGACCCATGGCATTTCGGCCGGAAGCAGCTTTCTGCTTTAAGACATTGACGACCAGATCAGGATTAAAGCCATACTGAGCACTCGCTTCATCGCCGCTGTAGACACTTAAGCCTTCCTTGGCAAGTTCAGGATTCTCCACAGCGTCATTGATCGCTTTTTCCATCTTGTCCAAAAAGGCATTGCCGACAGTTTCATCAACTCTGTCATTAACAAACACAGCTGCCTGGATCATATTTAAGCCTGATTTAGCCGTGTATTCAGCCTGGATATCTTTATATACCTTGGCCTTCTCATTCTGCTTTAAAGCGCCTGTTAAAGCCGGCTGAGCAAGAAATACGTAGTC
>CADCOR010000073.1 GCA_902803055.1 uncultured Erysipelotrichaceae bacterium | reverse complement strand
TTATTTCTTTCTTTTCAATTATATTTTCAGTATTCATATCTTATTTCCTTTATATTGATAATACCACTTCAGCAGAAGTCGTAACAATCCAATGTCAGCAGGATACATCAGATGCAGACTGAAAAAGATCAAACAGAGCAGAAAAAAGATAGTTAGCCATTGCATACCAATGGCGTTATAATGGTTAGTGTATGCTAACTGGAGGTGATGATGATGTTTCTGCAGCTGAAAGGAATCCGTAAGAGCTACGGCGAAAAAGACTATAAGGTTGAAGTTCTGAAAGGGATCGATTTGCAGATCAGAAAGGGTGAATTTACGGTTATGCTTGGACCTTCCGGTTCAGGAAAATCAACACTGCTCAACATCATCGGCGGTATAGATGAAGCCGATGAGGGAAATATCATTATCAATGATCAGGTTCTCAAAAATCTGTCCAGAAAAGATCTGGAAAAATACCGCCGCAATCATCTCGGCTATATCTTTCAGATGTATAATCTGATACCAAATCTCACTGTAAGGGAAAACATTGAAACCGGTGCCTATCTTTCCAGGAATCCCCTTGATCTTGATTCTCTGATCAAGGTCCTGGGTCTGGAAGACCACCAGCACAAACTGCCTAATCAGCTCTCCGGCGGTCAGCAGCAGAGAACTTCGATCGGTCGTGCGATAGTCAAGAATCCTGATCTTTTATTATGTGATGAACCAACCGGGGCTCTTGATTATGCAACTTCGAAGGAAATCCTGAAACTGATCGAGGCAATCAATCAGACCTATTACACAACGATAATAATGGTCACACATAATGATGCTTTCAAAGGTCTGGCTGATCACGTCATCAGACTGAGAGACGGTCAGATCAGAGAAAACAGTTATAACAAGGTTAAGATCAGTGCTGAGGATCTGGAGTGGTAAGATGAAAGATCCGCTGCGTAAACGTTATTTAAGAGATCTCAAGGAAGAGTTTGGCCGCTATCTGGTCATCTTTATTCTGATGGTCACTTCCATTGCCTTTGTCTCCGGTTTTCTGGTGGCCGACAGTTCGATGATCGCCGCATATGATGAAAGTTTTGAAAAATACAATATCGAAGATGGCAATTTTCTTGTCAACCGCAGACTTAATCCGGCAGATCAGAAACTCATCGAAGGTTTTGGAATCAGGATCTATGAAAACTTCTACAATACCATCAGCAATGATGAAAAGACGATCAGAGTCTTTAAAGACCGTAAGGAAGTAAATAAAGTCTGTCTGATGAAAGGCCGCATGCCCTTAAAAGATAATGAGATCGCCATCGATCGGATGTTTGCCGATAACGGTCACATCAGCGTTGATGATGTCCTGCATATGGAGGAAGGTGACTTTACGGTGACAGGCCTGGTTGCCTTATCTGATTATTCGGCTCTGTTTTCGGATAATTCTGATGTCATGTTTGATTCGATCGCCTTTGGCGTCGGCATCGTAACTGACAGTGAATTTGCAAAGCTGGGTAAACCAGCCTATTCATATGCTTTCAAATATAATGAGCCGCCGGCAGATGAGAAAGAAGAAAAACAAGTGTCCGATGAACTGATGAAAAAGATCAACAGCGAAATCGTTCTTAAAAGTTTTACTCCGCAATACCTCAATCAGGCCATCATGTTTACCGGTGAAGATATGGGCTCCGATAAAGGCATGATCGAGATCCTTCTGTACATGATCATCGTCATCCTGGCGTTTATTTTTGCGGTTACAGCCTCTTCTACTATCCGTAAAGAAATGACGGTCATCGGCACTCTTCTGGCTTCCGGCTATACCCGCAAGGAACTGGTCATTCACTACCTTACACTGCCGGTCATCGTGACATTTGTCTCTTCGATTGTCGGAAATATCCTGGGCTATACGCTTATGAAAGATGTCTGTGTTGATCTCTATTATGCATCTTATTCGCTGCCGACCTATCAGACGATCTGGTCAGCCGAAGCATTTCTGAAGACAACGATCATTCCCTTTATCATGATGATTCTGATCAATCTCATCATCCTGGTATATAAACTGAATATGCCGATCATGAACTTTCTGCGCCGGCAGGAAAATGCCCGAGCTAATTCACGGGTACTTAAGCTGAACAGGCACATTCCTTTCTTTACCCGTTTCAGAACGAGAATTTTCTTGCAGAACATTCCTGCCTATCTGGTCATGCTGGTGGGGATTCTTTTTGCGAATCTGTTCATCCTGTTTGGTTTGGATTTTCCGGACATCCTGGATCGTTATGAAGTGGAGATGAAAGAAAAACCTCTGGCACCTTATATAACCATGCTCAGTCTGCCGGACAGTATCAGCAGGGATGATCATAAACTTGAGGCGACATTAGAAATTCTTAATTTCTTCAATGAGGTTGAGACCGAAAATGAGACGGCTGAAAAATTCAGTGCCTATCAGCTTAAATCAGCTGCTGATCAGACCATGGATTATCACGGGGAAAAGGTTGTCGTCTATGGCATAAATGAAGGTTCAAAATACATTGATCTGGATGTCAGTGATCATCAGGTCTATGTTTCGAAAGCCTATGCTGACAAGTTTAAACTCCGAAAAGGCAGCA
>CADCOR010000072.1 GCA_902803055.1 uncultured Erysipelotrichaceae bacterium | reverse complement strand
TCCTTCAGATCCGGTGACAATGGAGAAGTGGTCACACCTGGTCCCATCTCGAACCCAGAAGTTAAGCACTTCATCGGCGAGCATAGCTACTCGTATGAATAGTGAATCAAGCACGTTGCCGGTTTGGCCTGCATCTAATGTAGGCTTTTTTTATTGTATAAATTGAAGATCAGCTTGTGAAAGATTGTTAATATTTCATTATTTATGTCTTTCCTAACTTCTTAAGTGATAAACTAGAATAGTAATTATGCTAACAATGAGTGAACAGCAGACGATTGATCTGGGTGAAAAACTCGGTCATCTGTTATTTAAAGGAGCTTTTGTCGCTCTGAAGGGTGATCTTGCGGGTGGCAAGACGACTTTTACCAAAGGTATCGGCAAGGCACTTAATGTCAAATCGGTCATCAATTCCCCGACCTTTACGATCCTCAAGATTTATGAAGGCGATCTGCCTCTTTATCATATCGATGCCTATCGTCTGGAAAACAATTCCTATGATCTGGGTCTTGACGAATATGCGGATGAAGGTGTGATGGTTGTGGAATGGCCAGAATATTATGAAGATTTTCTTCCTGATGAATATCTGGAAGTCAGATTTACTTATCTCAATGATGTGGTAAGGGATATAAATTTTAAAGCTCATGGAGAGCGATATGACAATATCGTTAAGGAGATGACATGTTGACGCTATGTATTGATACTGCATACAGATATCTAAGCTGTGCCCTGATCAAAGATAATCAGATCCTTTCCTCGTATTCAAAGGAATGTTTTAAAAGACAGTCTGAGGAAGTATTTGCCGCTTTGAAAGAAGTTTTTGAAACGGCGGGTGTAAACAAAAAGGCCATTGATTCGATCTGTATTACTGAAGGACCAGGTTCCTATACAGGCATCAGGATCGGTATGACGATCGCCAAAGTTATCGGCGAGATGCTTCCATGCGATGTCTATACGATCTCGACTCTGCGTTTATATGCAGCCGATCGGCCAAATTGCCTTGTCGTGCTCGATGCGCGAGCCAATCGGGTCTATCGGGGTATCTATGACAAGGAACTGATCGTCAAATATGATGAAGCTGTACCGATCAGTGAAGTCGATATCAGCGGTTACAATCTGGTCGGTGATGGTGCCCTGTTTGATCGTCGCAGTGATTTCGGCGATATTCCGGAGGCTTTTCTGGCTACCAAGCATATGTGGAAAAAAGTCGAGGATATTGCCTATCTGACACCGAAATATCTCAAGGAAAGTGAGGATTACGTTCGATGATCGAGTTGATGAGTGAAAAAGATCTTGACCAGGTCGTTGAGATTGAAAATTCAGCCTTTCCTAATAATCCCTGGAGCAGAGCCTATTTTTTAAAGGAAATAAGGGATAATGATCTTTCGGAGATCTATGTGGAAAAACAAGGTGATGAAGTTATCGCCTATGGTGATCTCTGGTTCATGTTTGAAAACTGTGATCTGACCAAGATCGCCGTCAAAAGAGATTACCGGAATAAAGGCCATGGTACAAGGATGCTGAAATATCTGGTCAATGTGGCCAAACATCACGGCTGCGAATACATGCATCTTGAAGTTGATGTCAACAATATTGAAGCTGTTTCTTTATATAAGGAAAACAGTTTTGAGACGATGAGGATCAGAAGAGGCTACTATGACAATGGCGCTGATGCCTATGACATGGTCAAGATCCTGATCGAGGCCAAGCCGAGAACGGTTCTCGCTATCGAATCGAGCTGCGATGAGACGGCTTGTGCGATCATTGATGAAGATCTCAATGTCTACAGTTCAGTCGTAACTTCGCAGATCGATGTTCATGCCCGCTTTGGCGGAGTCATTCCTGAGGTCGCTTCGCGCATGCATGTAGAACAGATCTCAACGATCGTCAAGGAAGCGATCAATCAGGCCAAGATTCCTTTAAAGGACATCGATGCGATCGCCTATACGATCGGTCCGGGTCTGATCGGCTCCCTGCATGTCGGAGGCATCGCCGCCAAATCACTGGCTTTCTTCTATGACAAGCCTTTGATCGGTGTTCATCACCTCAAAGGACATATCTTCGCCAATGAACTGGTCAGAAAACTGAAATATCCTTTGATGGCTTTAGTCGTCAGCGGCGGTCACACGGAATTAGTCTATATCGAAAATGATCAGTCGTTTAAAATCATCGGAACAACTCTGGATGATGCGATTGGCGAAGCCTATGATAAAGTTGCCAGAGTCATGAATGAAGCCTATCCGGGCGGACCGGTCATCGACAAACTGGCCAAAGTCGGCAAACGTCATTACAGCTTGCCGACCCCGAAAGTTGATGGTCTCAACTTCTCTTTCTCGGGTTTAAAGAATGCCGTACTGCAGTTAGTCAAGAAGGAAGAGACTTTGAACAATCCGCTTGATAAAAATGATCTGGCTTTTGCCTTCCAGGAAGTGGCACTTAATTGCCTGATCGACAAGACCAAGAAAGCACTTGAACAGTATCCCTGCAAGATGCTGGTGGTAGCCGGCGGCGTGGCGGCCAATTCCCGTTTGCGAAAGCTTTTTGAAGAGAATTTCCGCAATATCGATCTGGTATTGCCGCCGCTTAAATACTGCACAGATAATGCTTTGATGATCGGCTGCGCCGCTATCCATTATCTGAAAAATGAGAAATTTGTTGAACTGAGTGCGCCAAGTCTGGCTTCGATGTCGATCGAAGACTGATAAATGTAATTTTGAGTAATAATATTAGAGTGTATTATATTATAAGATATGGTTGCGATATCAAAAGCGACATTGAAGCGCTATCCGGTCTATCTGAAAGCTTTGCGTAAACTTTCTTCAGAAGGCCGAAAACGCGTTCTGTCCTCTGAACTTGCTGAATATGTGGATATCAGATCAACGACGATCCGCCGTGATTTTTCCTTGCTGGGCCAGTTAGGCAAGCAGGGCTATGGCTATGATGTCGATGAACTGATCGAAGTCTTTGCCAAAGAACTCGGCGAAGATTATGATGAGAAACTGATCCTGATCGGTGTCGGCCGTCTGGGAACAGCGATTCTCAATTACAACAACTGGAATCATGTGGCTGGGGAGATCGTCTGTGCCTTCGATCTTAAACCGGAGGTCAGAAATAATGAACCGAAAGTCACGGTTCCGGTCTACCATATTTCGCAATTGAAGGAAAAAATACCGCAGGGCTGCGAAATAGCGATCTTATGTATACCTTCAGGGGCACAGGAGATCGTCAATGAGCTTCATGAGCTGGGGATAAAGGGTATCGTCAATTTCACCAGGGAACACTTTGTGCTTCCGGAAGGAATGATCAAGAAAGATGTTGATGTGATCGCAACGATCCAGGAACTGGTCTTTGAGGTCAACTCAATGCATTGATAAGGGGGAGAATATGGATTTATATTTTGCGCGTGAATTGTATGAAATGGCTTATAACGGTTCCGAGATGGAACTCGATCAGCTGGAGTATATCTCCGTTGAAGGCTGGGTAAGGACTAACCGTGACAATGGCAAGGTCGGTTTTATCGAGCTCAATGACGGAACCTATTTCCGCAATATTCAGATCGTCTATACGCCGGATTTAGAGAATCACGATCAGGTTTCAAGACTTCTGACCGGTTCTTCCATCAATGTCATCGGGAAATTTGTCTCAACGCCGGATAATAAGCAGCCTTTTGAAATTCAGGCTACTTCAATCGAGATCGAAGGTCTTTCGGATGAAACATATCCTCTGCAGAAGAAGAGACATTCTTTTGAATTCTTAAGAGAAATTCCGCATTTAAGACCGCGTACCAATACCTTCATGGCGGTTTATCGCGTCAGATCGGCATTAGCCATGGCTATCCATGAGTTCTTCCAGAATCAGGGTTTCATTTATGTTCATACGCCGATCATTACCGGCAATGATGCCGAGGGTGCCGGTGAGGTCTTTACGGTTACCACCAGAGATGATGCCAATTATGAAGAAGATTTCTTTGGCAAGCATGCGTCGTTGACAGTTTCCGGACAGCTGCACGTTGAAGCCTTTGCGATGGCTTTCCGTGATGTCTATACCTTTGGTCCGACTTTCCGTTCTGAGAACTCCAACACCAAGACACATGCCTCAGAATTCTGGATGATCGAACCGGAGATCGCTTTTGCGGATCTGGAAGATGATATGCAGCTGATCGAGGATATGGTCAAGTATTGCATCGAATATGTGCGCAAGGAATGCCCGGAAGAGATGAAGTTCTTCAATTCCATGATCGATAAGTCTTTAATGGAAAGACTTGATCATGTCTATAATTCTAATTTCCGCCGCATGCCTTATACCGAAGCGATCGATATCCTGTTAAAGGCACCGGTCAAATTTGAAAACAAGGTCTCCTGGGGCATGGATCTCAATACCGAACACGAAAGATATCTGTGTGAACAGGTCGTGGGTGGTCCGGTTTTCCTCACGGATTATCCAAAAGACATCAAAGCTTTCTATATGCGCTTGAATGATGATGGCAAGACGGTTGCCGCATGTGATTTATTGGTTCCGCATGTTGGGGAACTGGTTGGCGGTTCGCAAAGAGAAGAAAGAATCGATGTTCTGGAAAAGCGCATGCAGGAATTGCATATGGATATGAGCGGCTATCAGTGGTACCTCGATTTAAGAAGATACGGCGGCTGCAAGCACGCAGGCTTTGGCTTGGGCTTTGAAAGAATGGTCATGTATCTGACGGGTATGGAAAACATCAGAGATGTTCTGCCTTATCCGCGTACACCTAAAAATCTTATCTATTAGAAATGATTGTACAGATTTCAGCTGGCACCGTTTATTTCGGTGCCAACGATGTATTTGAAAATATCGACTTCACCGTCAACGAGAACGAAAGGATCGCACTGGTTGGTCGAAACGGGAGTGGCAAGACCACTCTTTTAAAAGTGCTCACAGGTGAATGTGAACTGTCTTCAGGTCAGCTGATCAAGGCCAATAAGACACAGATCGCTTATCTTGAACAGAATGCCTTGATCAATTCAGATCAGAGCATCAGGGAAGTCTTTGATGAGGTGTTTAAGGAAATCAAAGATCTGGAAAAACAGCTTGAAGAATTATCTGAACAGTTAAAGACCGATCACAGTGACAGACTGATCGAGACTTATACCAGACTTGAAGAACAGTACAAGTATCTGGGCGGTTATTCCTACTATTCGGAGATCTGCTCGGTACTTAATGGTTTCGGTTTTTCCGAAGCTGATCTTGATCGAAAGGTCTCATCTTTTTCCGGTGGTGAAAAGACCAAGATCGCTTTTGCGGCCTTACTTTTAAGCAAGCCTGACTTGCTGCTGCTCGATGAGCCGACGAACCATCTCGACCTGAATACGATCGAGTGGCTGGAGAATTATCTGGCCAAATACAAAAAGGCGATGGTCATCGTATCTCATGACAGAACCTTCATTGATAAATGCGCCAATGTCGTTTATGAACTTGAATATGGTCATATCAGAAGATATCCGGGCAACTATTCAGCTTTTGTGGAACAGAAGAAGAATGATTTCGCCAATCAGGAAGCAGCCTATAAAAGACAGCAGAAAGATATCAAACGTCTCGAGGAACTGATCGAAAAGTTCCGTTATAAAAAGAATAAGGCGGCTTTTGCGCAATCCAAGATCAAATATCTTGAAAGAATGGAAAGGATCGAAGATCCTAAGAAGGCGGACACCAAGGCATTTAAGGCCAGATTTGTCTGCGGGGTCAGAGGCGGCAAGAATGTT
>CADCOR010000071.1 GCA_902803055.1 uncultured Erysipelotrichaceae bacterium | reverse complement strand
CCGCGATAAACCGCTGGAACCGCAGCGCATCAAGACAATTGAAATAATCTAGAAAATAAAGCATCATCTCCAAACTGGAAAAATGATGCTTTTTTAGTTTTCAAACTGGATCTGATAGAGACGATAATAGTAGCCGCGGTTTTTGAGCAATTGCTGGTGATTGCCCGATTCGACGATCCTGCCATTCTGCAGGACGATGATCTGATCAGCATGCTGGATCGTGGACAGACGGTGTGCCACCACCAGCATCGTTCCGATACTCTTCATCTTTTCTAAGGAACGCTGTATGAGAACTTCGGTCTCTGTATCGATGTTGGCCGTCGCTTCATCAAGAATCAGGATCTGCGGCTTATGAATAACAGTGCGGGCAAAGGACAGCAGCTGTCTTTGACCCTGGGAAAGATTTTCACCTTTTTCGATCATCTGTTCATTCAAGCCATCAGGCAGTTTATCAATGAAGGTATCGGCACTGACGTATTCGCAGGCTCTTCTGATCTCCTGCTCACTGAAGCTGTCATCATAAAGTGTAATGTTGTCTTTGACTGTTCCTGAGAATAAGAAGACATCCTGCAGCATCTGTCCGATCGCTTTTCTTAAACTTGACAGTTCAATATCGTTGATATTGATATCATCGATCAGGATCTCCCCTTTCTGAACCTCATAGTTTCTCACGATCAGTGAGAGTATCGTCGTCTTGCCGGCTCCGGTCGCTCCAACAAAAGCACAGGTCTGTTTCGGATTGATCACAAAGGAAACATCCTTTAAGATCCAGTGCTCTTCCTTGTAGGCAAACCAGACATTTCTGAATTCGATCTTGCCTTCAAAGTGATCGATCTTCAGCGCGTTTTCCTTATCCAGGACATCCGGTTTGACATCCAGAAGATTGAAGATCCTTTCCGAAGCGGTCAGAGCTCTCTGCAGGGAATTGAGCTGATCAGCGAGATTCTGGATCGGATTGAAGAATTTGGACAGATACATATAGAAAGCTACGATCTCACCGGCTGAAAGCTGATACTGTATTCCCAAATAGAAACACAAAGCTATGGCTGCATTATAGATAAAGGAGATCAGCGGCCGATAGACACCGAAGGCTTTAGTGACATTGAAACGCTGTCTGCGCAGATTCTCATTCTTCTCGCAGAACTGTTCATCCTTGGCCTCTTCCTGATTGAAAACCTGTGTCAGTTTCATGCCGGCCAGATTCTCCGAAAGGAAAGTATTCAGATCAGAGATGCAGGCTCTTTCTTTCCTGAAGATCTCTCTGACAGTTTTAGAAAAGACATAGGAAACGATAAAGACGATCGCCACCACTCCCAATAAAGAGAAGGAGAGTTTTGGCGAAATATAGAACATGATCGCATAGACCCCAAAGATCGTCGTGAAATCTCTCAAAATCCTGACCAAGACACCGGTAAACATATCCGACATACTGGCAGTATAGGAAGTGACTCTGGTCACCAGAGAACCGACCGGCATCTCGTTGAACTGATTGAGAGACATGTTTTCAATATGTTCAAAGATCTCATTGCGCAGCCTGTAGATGATCCTTTGGCCGCTGGCCTGTAAGATCCTCGATTCGATATATAAGAAGACCTGATTGATCACCATGATCACAAAAGAAAGCAATACCAGTCTGATGATCAGATTGATATTGATATTGTCTGTACTTAACAGATCAGTTATCCTGCTGGTGAATAAAGGCGAGATCGTATCCAGTACGACATTGAGCAGCAGCAAAAACAGCGACAGGATGAAGCTGAGCTTTTCCGTTGCGATATATTTAAGCGTCCTTCTGATGATGACAGATAGAGGAAGCTTTTTATCGCCCTTGAGTTTTTCGAGTTCGTCATTCATCTAAAGTTCACTCTCCAGTTTCTGCAGATAGACCATCTTGGCGTAAGTCGGCGAGATCTTTTCCAGTCTCTCCGGCGTATCAAAAGCTTCAACTTCTCCTTCTTTAAGTACCAGGATCTTGTCAAGATGAGCGACCGTCGATACTCTTGAAGCGATGATGATCGTCGTCTTGCCTTTACGATTTTCATAGATATT
>CADCOR010000070.1 GCA_902803055.1 uncultured Erysipelotrichaceae bacterium | reverse complement strand
TGCAGCAGCACCGGAACCAGGATCGCCATGAAACGGCAGATGCTCATGCTGCTGATGTCGCCATAGCGTTCATATTTCTTTGCTGCAGAGTAGAAAACGCCCATGAAGACACCGAAACAGGCATGACCCGGAATAGCGGTAAGCGCCCGGGCAAAAGCCGCATAGATGCCATAATTTAGCACATAAGAGATATTCTCCCAGAGCGCAAAACCCAGGGAAACAAATACCGCATAGACCACTCCATCAAAGACGCAGTTGAACTCCGGTGTATTCCAGCTGTTGCGGAACAGCATCAGATACTTGGAAGACTCTTCCGAAACTGCTACTACGACAAAATAGAGAATGACGTTATAGGCTAAAGAATCATAGGAAACAAAGTTTGCCAGCAGATAAGATAAGACTCTTTCTTCAACCAAAGCAATCAAGGAAGAAAGGATACCGGCCACAACCAGTTTGCGAAGCAGCGGTCCGCTTTCTTTTTCCAGATGATCTATTTTATAGATCCTGACCATCAGAAACAGCGCCGGAATAATGGCTGCAGCAATCAATACGATATTGAATGTTCCAATCGGATAGTAATAATAAAACATAATCCTCCTTTATCAGTTCTTCAACTGGTCCTTGTTTTCCTGCATTCTGGCAATCGCTCTTTCATAGACATCATTGATCGTGCCGTCTTTCTCATCATCAAATTCCGCAATACCCGCCGCGATGACCGGACCATAGCCATTGACCTTATTGAGTCTGTTGATATGCTGGAGCTTGCCATAAAGCACATCTCTTTGCCGGTAATCACTTTTAGAAAGGTAGACGACAAATTCATTCCCGCCATTGCGGAAGACCGGAGAATGATCAAAAAGCTCACAGATCATCCGGGATGATTCTTTCAGATAATCATCACCTGCCGAACGGCCAAAACTCTTATTGTACTGTTTCAAGCCATTGATATCGCAGACCATCAGGGCAAACGGTTCAACATTGAGTTCCCGATCGATGTTTTTCTGAATTGCCTCTTCAAGTTCTCTGAAAGCACTGTGATTGCGGATACCGGTCAAGGCATCTCTGCCATCCGGGGTATCAGCGAGCTTGAACTCACGTTTTATTTCATCACTTATATCTTCAACTCCGACAATCAGATATTCATGATCAGTCGACCAGATAACTGTTGTCCGGTTGTATTGTTTATTGCCATTGATCACCAGACGATACTTGATCGAATAACGCCGGTGCTCATTCATCAGTTTCAGCATATTGTCACGATCAAAAAGATTGAAGACCTTTTCCTTATCAGCTGAATAGACCAGCTTTTCGCCATTCTTTATGGCATAACGGAAAAAATCATCATCTTTTTCGACAGCCCTTACTTCCGCATAGATAGGATTGTTGACGAATTCCACATAGGTACTGTCGGCAGCGTTGACATAATAGATAAGATCATACTGTAAGGCTAAAGATTCACTGATCTTTACAAAGATTTCATTATTCTTCATATTGCCGTCTCCATTGATCATTATTGCTTCTATTTTCTCATTAATTATGCTTTTGCGACAATTATTTTTATATTTGTCTTATAATATATCCATGTTTAAGTTAATCAGAAAAATATGGTATCGCCTATTCCCTTCACTTCTAAAAATCGATAAGCTGGTACCCGATTTGAAAAATGTCGATGCAGCCACCATAAAAAAAGAAATCAGACCCGGTGATATCGTGATCGCGGCGATGAATATTCCGCTTAATCAGCTTTTAAACAAAGATGCTGATCATCGTCTCAGACCCTATATTATCGCTCAGATCGATAAGGATAAGATCTATGGCTATTGCGGATCGTCACAGCTCAATCGCCGTTCAAGGAACTCTTTCTATCTTTCCACGGAAGAATACAGCGTCTGGAAAAACGGTTCGATCATGCTGGAGAGATGCTATTACATTCCTGATGAATACATCATCTCGATCAACGATCACCTGAAGAAGAAAGATATCGACAAGATCAACGCGATCATCAAAAGACAGCACAGAAAGACGCTCAGAGAAATAAGTGTGCCAGTGAAAATCCATGAAGGTGCACTTGTTGAAAATAAAGGCAGACTCTATTACATCTTTGAACTATCCAAACCGGCCAAACTGTTTAATCTGACTTCACAGAAAGCACCGGTCAAAGTAAGCTATAACAATAAAACCTATTACATCAATCCCAATACAGCCAAGAAAGTCAAAAATCTTGCGGAATACAACGTAGTCGGTTCATTGCCAAAAAGCACAAAGAAACAGATCCGTGATTATCAGGAAAAAACCCTTAAAAAACAATGATCCTGTAGTATAATATACTAAGACTGGACATAGCTCAGTTTGGTAGAGCGCTCGGTTCGGGACCGAGAGGCCGAGAGTTCAAATCTCTCTGTTCAGACCATTGTCTTTAACACCACCAAGTGGTGTTTTTTTGTTCACATAATTTTCCATAATTTAAACATAATCCTGATACAGACTTTTTATACTATATAGATGCAGGAAGGAAATATCCTGCAACGAT
>CADCOR010000069.1 GCA_902803055.1 uncultured Erysipelotrichaceae bacterium | reverse complement strand
CGATCACTTCGCTGCCTTTTTCCTCAGCCTGCTTTGAAAGATCCAGCCATTTCTGTACTGAAGTGCTGTCTTTGGCTGCGATGAGATAAGGCATATCATAACCAAGATAGGATTTGCCCATTACCCCATATTCCACATAGGGTGCAGGTGTAGTGCTGTCATCGTCTCCTTCTTTGGATAATCGTGAGATCTCGTCATACATCTCCCACATGGTATGGAAAGAAGCGTAAGGCTTTATACTTACCTTATCAAGTGAAGCCAAAGTAACTCCATCGAGGTCAGCAGTGAGCGTGAACTTGCCGCAGATATCAATAAAGCGTCCGCCGCTTTCATGAGGCATACCCGGATGGCCATCACTGACAACAGGAACGGTGGTGAAATCAAGCTTCAGCGTCGTACCTTCCAGGCTGGTCTTGAATTCCTCCATGGAAAAAGCCTGTTCACTTTCGTACATGTCATTATAGCTGATAGTCGCAAAGTCGATCGTTTCCTTTTCGTTCGGATACATTTTATCTTCGCCATGGATTGGAATAAAATTGCCATCCGCCGGATCACCATAACTTTCAACGCGATGAAGTGTCCAGGTCACCTGATCAGTTCCGGCTTCTTCAACCTGGGCAGCCTGTCTCTTCGTCAGCGAAAAAGCCAGCGAACGGCTGCAGCCTTCAGTCAAGTACAGAGACAGTTCCTCTGTATCGTCTGACTGATTACTGATGGTTCCTGTGCAGCCGGAAATCAGCGTCAGTATTATAAGTATGGATAATGATTTGGATAAAGTTTTCATGTTATTCCTTTCCTGTCAATCTTATAGACTTCATATATAAAGCCAGGTGTCTGTAAACGATTATCGTCAGGATGATTCCCGATTCTTTCTTTATCATACCTCATGATTATTAATAATATAAAACAGGAATTATGAAGTGAACCTCTAAAGTTGGACCAGCTTAAAGGAGCTTCACTTCAAACTATATTCTCGTTTTTTTCCAAGGTCTTCTAGCTTACAGGACATACAAAAAGACAGATCATACAGTCTGATTCCGCTGTATATCTGCCTTTGTTTCTTATGCCTGACTGATCAGTTTTCTGATCTTTGTATAAGATATGCTTCCGGCATGGTTCACGATATTTATCAGCAGGCCATTGAGTATCGTGATCAGCGAACCGCTGATAGCGATCTGCAAACCATAGATATATGCCGTAAACAAGGCTACTGCGACCCCCAATACACCGATCATCAGCCCTAAGGGCAGTGAGGTCTTTTTAGAAAGCACTTCAGCGATCGTATCGAGTCCGCCTGAGCTCGTATCAAGCGCAAACAGGATACACTGGCCAGCGGTCAGGATGCTTAAGAACATCATGACTTCACTGATATATGAACTTCTGATCAGCTGTTCATCCGGGATGATCTTCATCATGATCGGCAGCATTACTGATACAAAGATCGAACGCACACCGAATTTCTTTCCCAGATTGATCGTGCCGATAAGCAGACACATTAGATTAAGTATCAGTACCAGCAGGCTGTCATCGATCGCAATGATCTCATTTAACAGTAAAGCCAGGCCGGAGACACTGCCCGTGATGATTCTGCAAGGGATCATATACTGCTTGACAGCCAAGGCGATCAGAAAGGTTCCGATACTGAGCAGTCCATATTCTTTTAAGGTCTTTCTGATTGCGCTACTATTATTCATAGTTATATTTAAACATGGGTTTTCTTGCCCGTTAAGCCCAAATTAGGCATAATAATATAAGAAAAACTTATAGTATGAATACCAATCAGCTTAAATACTTCATCTCAGTAGCTGAGAACAGATCCTTCTCCGCTGCCGCTGATGAAAACTACATCACCCAAACCGCCATGACTCAGCAGATTAAAGCGCTGGAAGATGATCTGGGCTGTCAGCTCATCAATCGTTCCAGCCGGCCGATCAGCCTCACAGCAGCGGGCAACAGTTTTTTAAGTGACGCCAAGCTCATCTTAAAAAGACTCGCTGATGCCAAGGAAAGAGCCAACGAAGCCTCTACCGGTCTAAATGGTGTCTTAAGGATCGGCTATATCAAAGGCTATGAAAGAAGCTTCCTTTCTGAATTCCTCAGAACCTTCCATCGCAACCTGCCTAATGTGCTGATCTCCTGCTATCGCGATACTTCCGATAAGCTGGCCGCCTTGCTGCAGAACAGAGAATACGACATCATCTTTACCTGGGATTCAACCAATCTCAAACAGAATGAGGATTATGCCGCCTTGGAAATAGAGAAAGCGGGACTGATGGCTGCCCTATATGCTTCCCATCCTTTAGGTCAGAAAGAATATCTTAAGCGCAGTGAGCTTAAAGGTGAATCCATCATCTACATGTCGCCTTCGGAATTATCGGAAAACTATGGCGACTCACAATTTATGGACCTGTATCATGAAGCCGGTTTCCATCCCGAGATCATCTGCCGTTCGACCGATATCGAATCGATCTTAATGATGGTGGCCTCGGAAGAAGGCATCTCGATCGTTCCAGATTATTGTGTCAAGAAGATAAACAATGCCGAGGGACTGGTCTTTGTCCCGATGAAAGGTGAAAAGGAAGTCGAAGAGATCCATGCGATCTGGAAGAAAGACAATGACAATGTCGCACTGTACAGATTTGTACAAATGCTGAAGGGAGACAGACAATGAAAAAGCTCAATGAATTCTTGAAAAGATATCCGACTGTTCTGATCTTTGTGAATCTTGCGATCGATATTATTTTCATGCGCTATGTAAAAAGTCCTAATATAGCCATTCACATCCTCAAGAGATATCTTCTCGCCTTTAAATCACTGCTTATCATGTACTGCATCTCCGGTAAGAAGGTCTTCACTTATTTTGAACGTAAAAATGCGCTTAAAGCTTTTTTCAGACTGAAGGTCTTATGGCTTGTCGCTCTTTTTGTTTCCCTATTGCCGCTTATGGCCAGCATCTTAAGCCAGATACCCGTTATTAAGGAATGGCCGATCAAATTTCTGACTTATTTCTTCCTGATGATCGGAGCCGGCCTTTTTGAAGAGCTCTCTTTCCGCGGTGTCATCAACAGCGCCATCATGAAGCAGTTTCGAAACGACAAGAATGTTTTTGTCTATATCGCTTTCAGCTGCTGCTTATTATTCGGCCTTGTCCATGTCATCGGTGCCGATATCTCTTCTTTGACTATGCTGGCAACAACGATCATGAAAGTCATCAGTGCCGGGATCGGCGGACTTGTTTTCCTTTTTACTTTCTGGAAATACCGCAACATCTTAGGACCTGCGCTTGTTCATGCAGCCTATGATTTTCTGCTTTTTATTCCTGAGATCTTT
>CADCOR010000068.1 GCA_902803055.1 uncultured Erysipelotrichaceae bacterium | reverse complement strand
TTTTTTCTATTGCTGATCTGAATTCTTCTCCGTTCAAGATATCAACAGAACTCAAATCATCAATCTTTATACCGCCAAACTCTTTTTGCCATGAAATATATCCGGTATAAGGCGTGCCATCGTCAGAAGATAAAACAAAACCATGCATCTCATTGGATATGCAGACATTGATCTCCTTTTCATCTTTCAAGAATTCCCTGATCACTGCTTTAACACCATTAATAATATTCTCTACTTTTCCGGTGTAGAAGACATCATTAACACTGCTTTCAGAAGGGGTAGAAATATCCTTTCTATCCACTATCTTTCCATCAGAAAACAGCGCGCCTTTAATAAAACTGGCACCACAATCAATTGTGATAGTATTCATGAGTCTCCTTCAAATAGTTTTCAAACATTGTTTCAAAGTCATCATTGATTGTTTTGGGATAAATAATCAAATGACTTTCAGCATCAAGCACAGCCAGATAAATCGTATTATCCTTAACCTTCTTATCCGTCTTAATGATATTGAACAAACTCTTTGGATCTTCAATCTCAATTTCATTTTTGATAAAGCTGTCTTTAATGAGTTTCTTGATATCGTAATAATATTCGCTGCTGATCAGTCCTTCTTTGAATGCAATATAATTCACAACGTCAATTCCCCAGATAACGCCTTTTCCATGAGGGATCACATTATGAGTATAACTTTCCAAAGCATGACCGAAAGTATGGCCATAATTTAAAACTCTTCTAAGATCATGTTCGAACTCATCTTCTTCAATAATTTCTTTTTTTACATAAAGGCCACGGTAGATATATTCAACGATGTTATCGCATGGAATATATGAATCTTCTTTCTTGAGATCGTCATAAAACTCTTTGTCCGTTGTGAGCGAAAACTTCAACAACTCTCCCCATCCGTTTAGATAATCATCTTCAGACAAAGTTCCTAAAAAGCAAGGATCAATAATTATCTTCTTCGGCGGATAAAAAACGCCTATCTGGTTCTTATATCCGTTGAAATTGATTCCGCATTTTCCGCCGATACATGAGTCACACATTGACAACAATGTTGTCGGAAAAAAGTACCATTCAACATTCCTAAGATAAAGATTGGCAGCTATTGTAGTTACATCTTGAGTTATGCCTCCACCAAAGCAGGCAATCTTCCAGTTCTTCTTAAGTTTTATGCTCTGCCAGAACTTCATGATGTCGATAACGGTATCCATATTCTTCTTGCTTTCAACCGCATCCAGAAAATATACGAGATCAAGATCAACGTCGCTGAGTCTTTCCTTGTACAACTCATAAACATTCTTGTCGATAACATAAACAAACTTCTCATCCATTGAATTCAATTTCTTCTGGAAATCAGAAGTGAATTCAACTTCATAATCATACAAGCTGGATTTAATGCTAATTGTTTTTTCCATATGGTCTCCTTTTCTTTATCTACAGAGAAATCCGCCATCAACAAAAAGACTTTGTCCGGTTATGCTCTTGTTGGAATCGGAGCACAAAAAACCGACAGCATCAGCTATTTCTGTTGTTTCCTGGAATCTCCCGGTAGGAATATTCTTTTTTATGTTCTCAATCTCTTCTTCAGACAGGTTTATTTTTGTCATGTCAGTCATTACATAACCGGGCGCAACACAATTGACCAAGATATCATACGACGCCAATTCAAGAGCTAAAGTTCTTGTTAATCCCAAAAGAGCAGTCTTAGTCGTACTGTAGGCTATTCGTTTTTCTTTTGATACTGCAGAATACAAAGAGCTGATAAAAACTATTCTTCCATATCTTTTCTCTTTCATCTTCGCAATATTGCTTTTTATGATCTTCACAGCGGAAAGCAGATTAACGTTAAATGCTTCCAACATGATTTCGTCAGAAACATCTTCAATACCGGATAATGTATTAATACCAGCACAATGAACAAATATGTCAAAGTCAGAATGATTTGAATTCAGATACTCATCAACTGATGCAATATCAGATAAATCCAATTCGGATCGTGCAGGTGCTATAACGCTTGCCCCGCCGGATTCAAAATAGCGCTTGATTTCTAAGCCTATACCACGGGATGCACCGGTAATAAATACTTTTTTGTCAGCAAATTCGTTCATTTGGAATCCTCATCATTTCAGCAAAGGTATGATCATTATTTTTTCCAATTCTTCACGACCCAGGAAAGGAGCCATATCTTCCATAGGAGGAGAGATCAAAGTTCCGTCCGGTAATCTCTGAGCAGAAGGCTTAGGTTCAAACGGCTGGGTAATATCGACAAATATCTCAAGCAAAGCAAAAGACTTCTCCGCTAAGAATTCTTTTAATACAGGATCAAATGAATCATTGTCATCCGAACTGTAATACGGAATGCCATAAGCATATGAGATCTTCTTCATGTCAGGAAAACTCAGATCGTTAGATTCAGGTCCGACACCGACTTTTTTAAACTCAGGGAACAGGTTATTCTGCGTCAGTCTCATTGAGTGATATCCGGCATTGTTAATAACTATGATCTTTATCGGCAGATTGTGGAACACAATAGTCTGCAGTTCCTGAAGATTCATCTGTATACTGCCGTCTCCTGCCAAACAGATAACTTCGCCTTTATTTGATGCGAAAGAAGCACCGATAGAAGCAGGCAGATCATAACCCATGCTGGCGCATCCGCTATTGATAATAAAGCGCTGCCCTCTTTTCAATTTTAAAGCATTAGCACCCACCACACATGCTGTTCCGTTTGCGGATACTATGCAGGTACCTGGCTTAAGCAAATCACTTAACTCATCTATAAAACGATATGGATTTATCATTCCCGGCTTATAATGCCTTTTCTTATCTACAACAGGATATTCCTTCTTCCATTTGTTACAAATAGAAATCCACTCATCATTTTCGAATGTGATATTTTCTTTTACATCCAACAGCTTGCTCAGGAATACTTTTAAATCACATTTGACAGGCAGTTCGATATGTGCCCTGCTCTCTGAAATCTCGACAGAATCGTTATAAACCATTACAACAAAAGCAGCTCTGGCCCAAGATTCTGGTGTATAGCCAACTTGTCTGACACCTAATCTGTTTCCGAAGACCAATAGGAAATCGCTGTTCTGAACTGCCCAATTTCCATATCTGTTACCTACATCACCAGCTCTTCCAACATATAGAGGATGATCATCTTCCAATATATCTATTCCGTCAAAACTTGTAACAACAGGCACATTCAAACGTTCAATAACTTTCCGGAATAACTCATAGCAATCATCAGTTCTAATTTCCACTCCGGAATATATAACCGGTCTTTGAGCCGCCTTCAATTTTTCGATAATCAATGAAATAGTCTTATCCGAAATGTTATTCTTCGAATAATTGACCATTTCACTTTCACTGAATTGAAGCAGTTCATCCGTCTCAATAATCGCACTCTGAACATTCTGGGGAATATCCAGCCAAACCGGACCTTTTCGTCCGTGCATGCTCAAATATATAGCCTTGTCCAAATGATACTTTATTGTCAATGGCTCAGTGACCATTACACTGTACTTAGTCATATTGGCAACAGTCTTTGTAATATCATACTCTTGATCACCATATATCCTAAAAGGCATATAAGTGCTTCTTACTGTCATTGAATATTTTACTTGGCCAGATATAACAAGCATCGGAATACTATCAAGCCATGCTCCCAAAACTCCGGTAAGAGTATTAGTCCCTCCGGGGCCTGTAGTACAACAAACCAACGGCAGTTCATTATTTTTACGGTAATATGCTTCTGCCGCTATCGCTGCTGCCTGTTCATGCTGTACAAAAACATTATTGATGTTTTCGTTATTTCCAAAAGAAACATTCAAATGCATTGCTCCACCACCGGGAACAGTGAAATTTGTTCTGATATTATTCTCGACTAAATAATTAGCTACAAAATCTGACAGTTTAATCTTCATAATTTGACCGCTTCCTTTATCATCGCTGCCATATAATCGATCTTCTCATCTGTCATTCCCGGATATACACCAACCCAGAAAGAATTCTCCATGATGTAGTCCGTATTCGTGAGATCACCGACGATACGGTAGCCTTTTTTGTTTGCTCTCATCTGATCAAAGCAGGGGTGCTTCGTGAGATTACCG
>CADCOR010000067.1 GCA_902803055.1 uncultured Erysipelotrichaceae bacterium | reverse complement strand
GTTGTATCCAGAGAGCTCGATTTGGAAAAGCTCATAATTCACACAGGCAGTTTCAATTACACTCCCCGAAGATCATCGATCATATCAGGAATGATCTTCATACTTAAAAGAATTCTGCTGATGGGAATTATGATCGGACAGTATAAAGAATATGGGCAAGCTTATAATCTCGTTAATGAACCGATATAATATAGATAATATGATAAAAAGAGTATTGATCTTTTTGCTTGTGCTGTTATCCATCAGCGGCTGTCAGAAAGAATGGGAACCAAATCTGATCACGGATATAAACGATCTGGAAGGAAGAAAAGTCGGGGTTAATCTGGCCTGGGAGGCCGATTATATCCTGACACCGCGTACCGATATGCAATTGTTCCGTTATGACTCTACTCCCGATATGCTGCTGGCATTGGGCTATGACAAAGTCGATGCCATCGCGGTCGATGATTCCATGTGGAGGATGATGGACAAAAACAGCGAGGGTCTGATAAAGATCGAACCGGAGATCAAAAAAACCGGTTACGGATGGATCTTCAAGGATAAACAGCTGCGGGATGAATTCAACGCTTTTCTGAAGGAATTCAAAAAGACTGAAACCTATCAGAAATATCTTCAAAGTGAGGCAAACTTTGAAGATGATTATGAAGAACCGGAGATCATAATGAGTGGAAAAGGCAAAGTATTGAAAGTTGCTTTTGATATAAGCGGTTATCCGCGGGCCTTTCGGGAACCCGGTGAAACGACCGCGACCGGCTTTGACTTTGAACCGTTGAAACATTTTGCGAACGCTCGCGATTATCAGCTGGAATACATCGGAACAGTTTATGATGATTCTGTCATGGGATTAAAAAACGGCGTTTATGATATCGGCGGCGGTTATTTTTCCATCGAATATGCCGGAGAAGCCGAGTCTTTAGGACTGTTTGTATCCGATCCCATGGATGAGGTACCGGTGTACTTTGTTCAGAAAATTCAGCGGGATATTACGATCGATCTGGAAGCAATGGGAGAGTGAAGTAAAACATGATTGTTTTTTTTAATACATTGTGGGACAAGATATATGCGACTTTCATCCTTGAAAACCGTTATCTGTTTTTTCTGGAAGGTCTGCGGTCAACACTGATCCTGACTTTTGCGAGTTTTATTTTAGGAACGATCTTTGGCATCATCCTTTCACTGATGCAGAATTCAGGAAACAGATCTGTCAACAAAGCAGGAAATGTCCTCGCTATGGGCTTAAGAGAGATCCCTACGATGGTGCTGCTGATGATCATGGTCTATATCATCTTCGGCAGATCTTCACTGTCTTTGATGCTGGTGGTAGCGATCGGTCTGACTTTCAAAGCCGGAGCTTACCTGTCAGAAATATTCAATACGGCTCTGGCAACGGTCCAGGAAGGTGAGATCGAGGCCGCCCGTACCCTGGGCATGAACAAGTGGCAGGCTTTCTATTATGTGGTGCTGCCTCAGACCGTTGAAAAAGCTATGCCGCTTTATATCAATCAGTTTATTTCAACGATGCAGGAAACTTCCGTTGTCGGCTATCTGGCGATCGTCGATCTGACCAAAGCCGCTTCGATCGTTTCTTCAAGGACCCTGGATGCATTCTTCGGCATCATTTCGATCACCATCATCTATTTTGTGATCGGCATGATCGTCAAGGCTGTTGCTAAAGCGATCAGAAACAGAAGCAGGAATGAGGTGAGCGCATGATCAGTATCAGAAACGTTACCAAGAGCTATGAAAATGGTCCTATCATACAGCACGTCGACCTGGATATTCAGGATGGCGAAAGTGTCGTCATAATCGGCGGTTCTGGTTGTGGCAAATCCACCTTGCTGCGCTGCATCAACAGACTGATCGTTCCGGATGAAGGACAGATCCTGATCGATGGGGAAGACATCCTGGATCCGCATGCCGATCTTGATGGCATTCGCCGCAAAATGGGCATGGTCTATCAGCACTTCAATCTTTTTTCACATCTGAGTGTTCTGGAAAATATAATCCTGGCTCC
>CADCOR010000066.1 GCA_902803055.1 uncultured Erysipelotrichaceae bacterium | reverse complement strand
TATGCAGGCGATCAGCTGGTCGTCTTCTATGGTTCAAATTCCTGGGCTTATACAAAACTGGGAAAGATAGATCTGAATGAAGATAAATTGAAAGATCTTTTAGGGAATGGTGATGTGAAGATCGCACTGAAGAACGAATAAATAAAGGGAAAGAAACATGTTATTTAAAAAAGAAAAGATCACCTCATATGATGAAGTAACCTATCGCATCAGCGGCATGCGTTCGACTAGAGATTATGAGATCATCTCTAATGGCAAGGTTGCGGAAGTGGCAGAGTATGAACTTAACTATTCCACTGACAGCAGAAATCTGATGAGGAAAGTTCTCTGTGACAATGAGATGATGATTGAACTGCTTAATGTCTGCGGGGTCATGGGCTGGAATGGTTTTGAAGGCAAGCATCCTTTCGGTGTAAAAGATGGAGAGATGCTTTCTTTCCGTGCAGTTGTCAATGACGGCAAGATCATCAAAGCAAATGGTTCCGAAAACTTTCCGAAAAACTTCAATGAATTCCGAAAAGAGATCAACAGGATCCTGAGTGAAAACAATTCGATCCTCTAAGAAAATATAAAGTATAATAGATGAGATCATAATGGATGATAAATGGGAGAATTGAAAATGGAAAAAGAAAAGAGCTTTCTGCAGGACAGAAAAAATATAATCATCATTGCCCTGATCGCAGCAATGATTATCTGCAGCTTGCTGGCATATAAAGCCGGAGCAGATTCCGCAAAAACAGTATTTGAAGCTGAAAAGGAAACACTGGCTGCTGAAAACGAAAAACTGGTAAATGAGAAAGAATATCTGCAGACTTTAAACAGAGTCGATCTTGAACATCTGACGGTGAATGATGGTCCTATCTATGTAATAGGCCATAAGAGCCCGGATTCTGATACGGTCATTTCGGCAATGGCCTGGGCAGACATTCTCAACAGGACCGGCCATGAGGCGATCCCGGTCATTACCGAAAAGGTCAATAATGAGACAGCCTACATTCTTGAACAGGCTGGTGCCAAAAGTCCGGAAATCCTCTATGATGCATCTGGACTGAATATCTTCCTGGTCGATCACAGTGAACTCGTTCAGGGAGTCGATAATCTGGTCGATGCCAATATCGTTGGTATTATTGATCATCACGGTGTCGGCACAGTCAACGTCGGTTCGCAGGTCTTATATAATGCTAAACCGATCGGTTCAGCTTCCACGATCATGTGGCTGAATTATCTGAACTATGGTCTTGAGATCGATAAGCAGATGGCTCATCTGCTGCTTGGTGCCATTCTGTCTGATACAAGCAATCTGACCATTTCTTCAAGCACCAGTGCTGATAAGGAAGCTATTGATGCTTTAGCGAAAATTGCGGAAGTCGATGATGTCGAAGGCTTCTATAAAGAGATCCACAGAAGATATCTTTCTTATGATGGTCTGAGCAATGAAGAAATCATCTTCTCCGACTATAAGGAATATGAAAGCAGCGGCGTGAAATACGGCGTCGGTCTGGCTAACGCCGTCGATGATGAAAGCGCTGCAGCTTTAGCTGAGCAGATCGCAGTTTCGATGAAAGATGCCAAGGCTACCAAAGATGTCGATCTGATGTATGTCTCTATCAGAGCTGAAGATAAGAAGAATGATTACGTCATACCGGCTGATGAGAGATCGGAAGATACTCTTAAGGCGGCTTTCCCGAATTATGATGAATACAATGGTGTGGCCTATATCTATAAAGGCGGCTTGGGAAGAAAGAGCAAGTTTGTACCGGGTCTGAATGACTTCCTGGCTTCACATCCGCATGAGTAATCTGAACCAAAAATGAAGAAAAATATTATTGTAATACTGCGAGTGCTGTTATGTGCTGTCATCATGTTTATGGCGATGTCTTGTGCAGCTCCGGCAGCTGAGGAAAAAACTGATGTGAATCCTCCAATCGAGAAAGAAGCGAGTGAAGACAAAACAGACAAAAGAATATATTTTGCCGGACCGATGTTTTCACAAGGTGAAAAAGACTTCAATCTGAAACTGGTCAAAGTTCTTGAAGATCACGGCTATGAAGTCTTTCTGCCTCAGCGTGATGGTATTGAAGCTGCTCTTTTAGAAGGAAAGACAGCCGAAGAAAAGCTGAAGATCATCTTTGAGAAAGATGTAAATGAGATCACAAAAGCTGATATCCTGGTCATGCTGATTGATGGAAGGGTTCCTGATGAAGGCGCCTGTATTGAGCTCGGTATCGCTTATGCCCAAGGCAAGCGATGTTATGGTCTTAAGACCGATACCAGAACAATACAGCTTGACCTCGATAATAATCCTATGATCGAAGGATGCTTCATCAGATATTTCAAGAATTACAGCGGTGATAAACTGATCGAAGAACTTGAACAGTATCTGTCTGAAAACGATCTGTAAACAAAGCAAAGCCTCTGATTATGCGGGGCTTTTGTTTTGACTTATCTGATCCATTCAAGAGTATAGTTATCGTCGTTTACTTCCAGTCGGACTTTGTTTCCCATCAGTAAAGGATAATTGTTATCGCCATGACCGGCCGGAAAACCAAAGGCGACCGGGACATTCAGATCCTTGATAAACTGTCTGCTGATCATATCAGCGACGGAACTGAACTTTCCGCCTCGTGAGTTGCCGTTATATGATTCACACTCTTCAGGATATTCTATCCATTCGCCGAAGATAAGGGCCTGAGCTTTATCAAGAACACCCTGATGTTTGAGGATCGAGATAAAGCGATGGATGTGTTCGTAATCTTCATTGACATCTTCGAGGAAAAGGATATATGGTTCATCAAGGGCGGTGCAGTCATAGGCTGTATCAAGGACAGCTGTCATAGTCGCCAGATTGCCGCCGATCAGAATGCCTTCCGCCTGACCTTTGACATCATATTTGCTGCCCTCGCACTGATAAGCAGGGATATAGCCTTCCAGAACCTTGCTTTCAATATCGGCACATTCTTTGGGGTCATCGATAAAGGTGGCGGCCATCGAGGAATGAATGGCGGGCAAATGGGCACAGCTCCAGGCTGAAAGATAAGTTGAGATATCGCTGTAGCCGATGATCGGTTTGTGAGCTTTGCTGATAAGTGAAAGATCGATCCTGTCGAGTACTTCCCAGGAACAGCTTCCGCCTCTGGCGCAGTAGATCGCCTGAATTTCCGGGTCATTTAATGCCCATTCAAAATCTTCGATACACTGGTCAAGCGTTCTTTCTTCGACACAGACATATTTGCCTTCAACCGGTACATAGCCCCATTTCGTCAGGCCTTCAACCGTTGCATCAACCTGTTTCCGGGTGGGCAATGAAGATGGAGATATGACGGCAACTTTATCACCCGGTTTAAGAAAATAACCATCACCATCTGAAAAATCTGTATATGATACGACACTGATCGGTGTATCATCGCCTTCCGAAAGCACTTTATTATCAGCGTCTTTATTTCCGCAGGACGTCAGCAATACAGACATCATTATCGTAAAGATCAGCAGCAGTTTTGTTTTCATAACGGTAAATCTCCTATAGTTTTAATATATCAAATACATAAGTATCAGCAAAAGAAAACCAGGCAAAATAAAAGCATGACGATATTATGGGAGTCATGCCTGGATATCAGATTAATCTGATTAAAAGTGAAATGATAAGTGGATTATGCTTCAGCAGTTTCTTCCGGAACTGTCTCTTCAGCAACAGTCTCTTCTTCGCAAACGGTCGCTTCTGTTTCTTCAGCCGCTTTTTCACCGTCGATCACTTCTTTAACGGCTTTCTTGACACCATAAGCTACAGCGGCAATTGTGCAGACACAGAGTACACCGGCAATAACGCCGAATTTGAAACTTCTTTTTCTTCTGCCTTTTTCAAACTGATGTAATTTTTCGATCATATGTATTCACCTCTTTTCTTAATTATCGCATACATTTTTGCTTTGTTAATAAACGAACTTTATGTTTTAAGGCACAGATTATTATGACTCCATATGTAATAACTTAAGCAGAAGTAAATCACAATCATTTATATCGATCGTTTTAAGAAAAAGAAAGGGAATCATTTATGATCATTACAGCAGTCAAATTCAGAAAAGACGGGTTTTATACACAGCCGTTTGCTTTCGGCGGTGAAGAAGGGATGGAGAAATTCGACAAGAATATCCGTTACAGAGGGTCTCTGCAGAATTATCTGATCGATACCGGAGATGAAGTGATCCTGGTGGACACAGGTTTACCGGCGGGTGCGCCATAGGAAGTGCCGGATGAAAACAGTCTGGCTTATACGGGCAAAAATATATGTGAATGAAGAAGAACTGTCAGCGGCTGAATTACAGGGTATCAGCAATATCATTCCAGTAAAGTTTACTGACGGTGCTTATTACAATTTTCCGGAAGCACAGAAGATTACTGATGGTGTCTATATGGTTAAGGCCAAAGGTCACACCAATGGAACAGTATCATCATTGCCGAGAATAATGATAAGTTCTATATGATGCATGGTGATATTACCTATGCAGATGAAGCTTTATATGAGAATAAACTGTCAGTCGTATTTGATGATCTGAAAGCTGACCGGGAGACGATGGATCGCGTCAGAGAATTTGTCAGGAAGCATCCGACAGTCTATATGGGAACTCATACACCTCAGGGCTACGAAAATCTGGAAGCAGACAGAGTGATCGATCTCGATCATCCGGAAAAGACGATCCTGGCGGAGTTTGATTTTACGGAAACAGAAGCTTCAGGAAAATACATCTGTTCGATCTGCGGTTACGTATACGATCCTGCAGAACATGATGGTGTGGCGTTTGAGGATCTGCCAGATGACTGGAAGTGTCTAAGATGCAGCCAGGGAAAAGAGAAATTCAATAAGGCGTAAAAAATAGAACCCGGATCGGGTTCTATTTTGACTCTTAGATGATCTTTTATTTCTTATAAGCGCACATATCACCGCACTGTGGGCAGCGATAGACCATCGGATAGGCATAATCCTGTTTATAGGCAAATTCCATTAATTCACCGCAGGTTCCGCAATAGTGTTTTGGGTCGCCGGCACCGCTTACGAGTTCTGCATTTTCATCAGACAGTGCTTTTTCTTTAATGATTTCTTTATTTTCCATTTTGACTCCTCTCTGAAATCAATAATACTTCATTAAAGATATATATGGAATATCTTTAATTCAGGGCCTCATAATCATCAGAAGGCACGTATTATTGCTTCAGCTTTTTATACGGAAATGGAAAAGATAAGGCACAAAAGAGGAAAAGGTGATAGTCTATATTATCTGATTTAGTGCTTAAATTATGATAAAACAGAGTTATGATAACATCCTGTTAAAATTATAGAAAAGGATCCTGATCGAGAAAAAGATGTTACTGAATGCAGAAGCATAATGCATTATTGTTTAATCAGCAATATCGATTATATTGATCAGAATATAGAGGAGTTTGTATGGAAGAGCTCAATCAGTTTACTCAACAGCTGCATGAATGGTCTTTAAGCGGTAAAGAACCTCTGCTTGCTTCTAAAGATCTGCGCTTTTTTCTTGACCTGCAGGATAAAAGTCTGAAAAGCAGCGGTACGATCAGAGAAGAAGAATACAGCCATGTCAAAGAAGAGATCAAAGGCTGTCTTGATCGGAAAGAGAATGGCTATTCTTCAAAGATCTTATATCGGGAAGCAATACAGAATATCACTTATCTGAAAAACGGGAAAAAGGTCAAAAAGATCAGACGGCCCGTGACCCTGTATGTTTCTTTTACCGATAAGGAAGGTCATGAAGACAGAGAATACAGCTGCCCAAACTGCGGTCATAAGATGAGCGCCATACAGGCAAGAGATGGCTGTCCCTTCTGCGGAACCTTTTTTGAAACGGATGATATCTATCCCTGTGTCTCGTCATATTATACGGTCCCTGCTGTCGTGGAAAGAGCCGGTTTGATGGACAGACTGAAAAGGGAGATGCTGATTGCCGGCATAATCTGTGGAACAGCTGTCGCAGTGTTGTATTTCTTTACTCTTAATGACATGCAGGTTCTGCTTAAAATCCTGGCGGCACTGTTTATGGGTGCCTTCTTTGGTGCTGTTTCTGCATTCCTGTGGTATATGATGCGCAGCTACATCATCCTTATAAAGATGTTCATAGAAGCAGGACGTGCCATGCCGCTGCTCAAGACTTTGCGCAGCCGCAGGAAAATGCTGACGTTCATGAAAGCCTATGAACCGGATTTTTCCTATGAGGCATTTGAAGGCCGGGTTCTTTCGCTTTTAAGGACGATCGTTTTTTCAGCTGACAGGGACACGCTTTCTCTTTATGAAGGAAAGGCTGATCTGTCTACTTTTGCTGATATTGTCGACATGCAGTATCGCGGTGCCGTCTATATCAAAAAGTGTGAAAAGATCGATGGTCTGCTGAATGTGGAAGGGATCGCATATCTGACAGACACATATATCCGAAGATCGGTACAGGAGAAAGATGAGAAGATCCATTTTGTCCTGCAGAAAGAAGTGACAGGACATGCGGATCCGGGCTTTTCCATTCATCGCGTTTTATGTCCATCCTGCGGAGGCAGTTT
>CADCOR010000065.1 GCA_902803055.1 uncultured Erysipelotrichaceae bacterium | reverse complement strand
TTTATATCTGATCAGAGACATCATAATGTATATCGGGACCTTTGTCGGTCTGGCGATAATCTGCTATGTACGCGTCTGTTTTTCAGAACGGCAGAAGAAATCACCGGCCGTGATGCTCGACTACAACGAGAAAGAAGCACGCCTGCGCAAAATCGGCATCGTGATCCTGGTGATCAGTGTCATGCTGGCGCTGATTCCGGGCAACCGTTAAGAAGCTCTGCTTCTTTTTTTATGTAAATAAAAGTTTAACCTTTATAATCTTCAAGTTTATCAATGGTGTTTCGCACCATTTCTTTTGTTATTGGATAAGGGATGTGATCAAGTTCCTGATTGACGATCGTCGCATCAAGGATATCATCAAGCGGATCGCTCTGTTCAAGATCGAGATCCTTTAAACATACCGGCAGACCGACGCTCTTGTTGAAGGCATAGACTCTCCTAAGTTCTTCAAACTGTTCATCGATCAGAAGCTGTACCAGCGTACCATAGGAGACGATCTCGCCATGGAGGTGCTTTCTCTCCATCCATTCCCTTTTGGTCATACCATAATACAAGGCATGTGCCAAAGCGGAATTGTAATCAGGATGAACACTGATCGAAACGGTACCGGTTGCGATGATGATCGATTTGATGACTTCTTCAAGTTCCTGGGAGACCTGATGAGTCTTCACATCGTTATAGGCTTTTAGACCACTCTGAATGATCGGTTCATAGCACAAGATGGATATCGTGCGGCCAAACTCGCTTTCAAAATCAAGGACATCATTTTTAGCGGAGAAGACGCATTCCACATGCTTGGCCATCGTATCACCCATGCCTGCCCAGAAATATTCGGCAGGCGCCTTGGCAATGACCTCAGAATCAATGAAGCAGTGCACCGGCGGGGTCTTGAGACGATAGATCTCCTTGAATGAGCCGTCATCATTATGCAGGATCGCGATCTTGGTCACCGCCGCACAGGTCGAAGCGATCGACGCTACCGTGAAGACCGGTTTATCCAGTTTATCACCGACCGTCTTGGCCACATCGAGACACTTGCCGCCGCCGATCGCAATGATGAGATCGGCTTTCTTGAGATCTGCGTTTTCTAAAAGGCGGTCTATGTTGGTATAGGAAGCTTCCTTGCCATAGATCTCTTCATGAACGATCTCAAGACCATCAAGTTCTTTCAACAGTTTGTCTTTAACAGCTGCATAAGCCTTTTCACCATAGATCAGTGAGACCTTGTTTCCAAAAGGAGAGACGATACCCTTGATCGCCTTGAAACAGTCTGTACCTATTGTGTAACGGGGGAGATAATTGTCTTTCATATTTTACTTCCTGAAGATAAAGAAATAGCTTACTAGTAAAACTGCGACGATTGGTATGATCGTATCAAAAGTCAGCGAGAACTGATAGCTATCCTTGTTGGTGATATAGTTTTCAATGTTCCAGATGATGATAAAAGCGATCAGGAACAGGGCATAAACGGATTTCTTGTCTTTCATGATTGGATAAGGCGGCCCTGAGACCGCCTTTGATTTTTTATAAGAGGCTGTCGACGAAAGCCTTTAATTCAGGATCCTTGCATCCGGCATTGAAGCATTCCAAGAATCTTGGTGTCAATGATTTTTTTACGATATCCTGATCCATATCCGATAAAGCCTGAACTAATGGTTTAGCGATAGCTTTCTTGACTTCATCGAGTTTGGCAGCGTTGCGGTTCTGTGATTCCTTGCGGCCTGGTTCATTTGGATAGCCCTGACCTTTAGGTGAGCCGAAAGCGATATTGAAGATATTCTTGAGGTTGACATCAGCACCCCAGCCAAAACCCTTGGCATAAGGCAAAGACAGAGCGTTGCCGTTGTTGATCTGCAGGAACAGATAGGCATCACTTGGTTCAATGCAATAGCCGCAGATGACGCCCGGCATCATGTTGCAGGCCATCAAAGCACCCTGACCGGTACCACAGCCGGTAACAACGAAATCAACAGCACCGGAGTTCAGCAGTAAAGCAGCCTGAACACCGATATTGAGATAAGTTAAATATCCCGGTTCACCCAGCTGCAAAGGTGCTTCAGCTGTGGTCATGCCGGTGTTATATACAGTATGTCCCATCGGTTCAACTACTTCCTTCAGACAGCTGATGATCGTATCGTTTTTAGCTGACTGCGAGAATTCGTTGATCATTGCGATTTTCATAATTGTTTTCTCCTTTAAATAAGGGCGGAATTGCTCCGCCCTTTTGTTTTACTCTTTAGAACCGTTATCAGCGGCTTCGAAAGTATAACGATTGTTTGAACCAATCAGACGGATGTAATCTCTGACAAATTCCTTGAC
>CADCOR010000064.1 GCA_902803055.1 uncultured Erysipelotrichaceae bacterium | reverse complement strand
TTAAGGCAGTCATGAAAGCGGCTGTCTTTTTTACCGTCTTTTTTGAATTGCATTTATGACTGACAATTCAGTTTAATCGTTTAAACAATAAAAGTAATGGATAGTGTACGTAAACCTGAACATTGATGAACAGGTTCACAAACAAAAAGAGGAAGCGATGAACCGGATAAATAACATATTTTTATTTCGCTTCTTATACCTTCCTTAACAGCATTTATGAAGCATAATTCCGGAGCATTACAATTCAGCTTGAAAATCTAAAATGATAAAATATCTCCATGGATAAAGAAGAGATGCTGAAAGAACTTCTTGAAGAAGGATACAGCGAAGAAGAAGCACTTGATGAAGTTGATAAAAGACTGCTTGAACAGGAACAGTTTGAGTGGTTTATCTTTCAGCACATCATAGATAACCGCAATAAATGATCAGATCGAGTCTCTGATCGACTCTTTTATATCGTGAGTTTTATAGCCCAGCTCTCTGCTGGCTTTTTCATGTGAGTAGTGGCAGGCTGAAAAAACGGTATCGACTGCGTATGGGGTAAGAGCAGGGTGTTTGTCACCTAAAAGAAGTGCTGCCTTTTCTGCGATCGGGGCAAAGAAGCGGGTGAGGGGTTCTGAGACTTTCATGATTCTGGTTGAACGGCCTCTGTATGCCCGGATACATTGAATGAGCTGCTTAGCGCTGATGAAATCCCCGCTCAGGATATAACATTCTCCAGAGCGTCCTTTTTCAGCGCAGAGGATGATCCCCTGTGCAACATCTCTGACATCCACAAAATCATAGCCGCCTTCGACATAGAAAGGCAGATTATACTTATACATCATTCTGATCATCTTGATGGCGTGGTTATTGCTTCGCTCATCGCCCGGTCCGATTATGCCGGTCGGCTGAACCAGTGAAGCGTTGAGTCCCTTATCTGCGTAATCCAGCACAAGCTGCGAAGCGGCAGCTTTGGAACGGGCATACTGGCCTTCCCTGAGTTCAGGGTCAAAGTGATCGACTTCACTCATTATTTCCGGATATTTCTTTTCAACCATTACATCAACAGAGCTCACATAGATAAAACGCTCGACCTTGTATTCCATAGAAAGATCCAGTACGTTTCTGGTTCCCTCATAATTGACTTTCCATACTAAGGGGTTATCGTCAGAGGAGAGTGAAACGATCCCAGCAACGTGAATGAGGATCAGTTCATCATAATCTTTCCGCTCAAAGAACGGTCTCAGGGATTCTTTATCGGTCACATCACCGGTATATATTTCACACTGTTCAGGTACGAGCTGTCTTTCCTGAGGCAGGACAAAAACCCGGACATTACATCCTTCTGAGAGCAGCTGATTGACCAGTGTTGAACCGACGTGTCCGCTGGCGCCGGTTATCATGTAGAGTTTCTTCATTTATAGTTTAATGATACAACAGCAGGATACTAAAAGAAGACATCGAAATGTCTTCTCTATGCGTTTATTCAATTCCGGTTAACGGCAGGGTATAGGATGGTCTTATAAATGAACAGTCATCTTTTTTGCCGATGTATCTTGATTCGATACCGCCGCATTTGCTGCAGGTCCTGTTTTCAATACCGCCTTGTGAGCAGCTGGCTTCCTTGACAGTCTTCCAGTTTCCCCACTCATGGCCAGTCGGAGCAATGGCTGAAGTAATGACATGCGGATGCAAAGGATCTTCATTGCAGGTATAGGTGACGATGCCCTTATCGGTGCAGGTCTCCTTTACGGTAACGACACCTTCACTGAAGACGTGTTCCTTGGCTGGAATGGCCTTGTTGTAGGAAGTGGTTGAACCATCAGTTCTGCTTGCTGAATAGGTGATGATGCCTTCTTCCTGACAGGTCGGGGCTTTGCTTATGACACCATCATCGAAATCATGAGCATCCATGTAGTCATCGACAATAGTTTCCAGAAGTTTGCGGTAGTTGGCCAACGGATTGTAGAGTTCATCATCTGCGGACCTAAGAGAGGGCAGAGCTTCTTTCTGGAAAGCTCTGAAAACGGTCTTCTGAGAATAATTCTCATTGTAATGCTTGCCCCAGAAGTCTTCGTTGATGAATTCTTCGGAATAGTCTCTGATCAGAAAATCATAGCTCTCATCCGGTCCGCCAAAGAAAGCTGCTTCATCGACAGACCAGAGCGCATATGATTCGCCATAAATGCCAAAGGCTCCCAGATAGTCATTGTTTATCAGACTCTGTGATGAGATTGAGAAGGTCGTGCCGTTGATTGCTTTGAGATCACTGAGATAGTCGGTTGTAGCTTTCGGCGGCAGTTCCGTCAGGGTAAAATTTGGATCACCATAGAAATAATCTCCCATTTCGTCTTCTGCCCTCAGCCTTACTTTGGCCGAGGTACTTAAGGCCTGCTGTGCAGAATAGCTGGTAACGATCCGATCATAGTCATCGTTGGAATAATTATTGCAGTACTTGCTGATAAAAGCTTCGTCGATAATTGGCGCATTGCTGTCCTTTTTGGGATTGCGGCTGCTGGATAAGGCATACATCAGTACCAGCAGATTGGTATCTCCCAGCAGGTTATTGGTTGAGCCATGATTTACCGAAACCTTGAAATCGCCAGATGAAGCACCTTCAAAAGCGCGATTGTCACCGTCTTTCTTTTCTTTGATCGTGCCGGAGATCTCAAAATCGATCTTCGTAACACTGATCAGGGAATTGGTCACATAGCAGTATTTGTCATTTTTGGTCAGGGCTTTTTCTTTGATCTTATTGAGGGCAGCGATCGTATCGGTATAGGTTTTGACGACTGAGTTCTTTTCCGCTTCACTCAGAAAGCGGGAAGGACCGGTGGCCTGGATCGCAAAAGTGCCATAGCTTGCGGCATCAAGGATCACTTCATTGATCGCATCGATGAGATCTTTTTTGACATCGCCTTCAAAGGCATTTGTGAGATAGAAAGTGTTGATCAGAGCATCGATGCCGTCACCGGCAGTAAGCAGTTTTGTGCAATAGTCTTCATAGCTCTTCTTGATGTTTCTGACAAAATTCTCTGAGCCAAGCTGCTGATCAGCGCTGTTGAGATTGCACCAGGCGGTTCTGAAGATGAGCGTATCAACAGCGTCGGAAGCAAC
>CADCOR010000063.1 GCA_902803055.1 uncultured Erysipelotrichaceae bacterium | reverse complement strand
CCTGTTTTTGCCTTTCTTGGCTTCATAAAGAGCCAGGTCGGCATCTTTATAAACTTTACCAGTCGACTTTTCATCCTTGCCGAAAGCGACACCGATCGAAAGAGTAAAATCAGGCAGGCCCTTATTCTTGGACTGTTTGACCTTATCTATGACCGTTGCGATACGCTGTTCAACGATATGGCGGATATCCACCCCGGCATTGAACATGATGACCGCAAATTCGTCACCGCCGATCCTGAACGCCTTATCGTCACTGCGGAAGCTCTCATTCAGGATCGCTGCGATACTCTGCAGCACCATGTCACCTGCATCATGTCCATAAGTATCATTTATCTTCTTGAAGTCGTCCACATCAACAAGGATGTAACAGATCTTCTCATTCTCGACTCTGTTATAGATATCGCTGTAGGCCTTGCGATTATAAATACCTGTCAAAGCATCATGCGTGGCCTCATGGATAGCCTGTTCTTGCGAATTGAGGATCTTGTCACGCATCAGATTATAGGTATTGGCCAGATAGCGCATCTCATAGACGCCTTTCATCTGCAGTTCATTCTGTTCATTGATATCATTGATCATCTTATTGAGCGGTTTGATGACTCTTAAAGAAACGGTCAGGAAAGCGATCAGAATGGTCATCAGGGTCAGGAAAGTAAGTATGATCAGACTGATGACGTTGCGATTGAGGTTATTGCCTATCTCTTCATAGCGGTCTTCAATGGTCCTGGTCATGACAGTGATCGCCGAGTCAGTTGAAGAAGTCACGAAGTTTCTGTATGTTTCATAGGTATTGCTGGTGATGAGCTCTTTGGCTCTTGCCAGTTTGCCTTCCCTGTTTAAAGCCTGATCACGTTCATCGAGTTCCAGGTTCTTCAATACTTCAGGATAATCTTCCCGCTGAAAACCATAGGCATCCAAAGCCAACAGAAAAGCTTCTTTTTCAAACTCCTCAAGATCATGTGAATAGCTGATCGCGGCTTCAAGATTGCCTTCCGCAATCGGATTGATCGCTACCGTTTTGATCTCTTCAATGGCGTTTTCTCTTCTTCTGGTAAACTCGATCTCTTCAAAATAGTTATCCATATATCGCTTGGCACCGGTAGTCACAAAGCTTTTAGTCTGTTGAGAGAGAAAATCCGAAGCTGTTCTGACCTGAGTTCCCGAGACCTGTGAAATGCGGAAAATCGATACCGTCTGCTGCAAAGAACGATAATCTCTGAGGACGTTGTAACCGAAATAAGCCATCAGAAAAGAGAAGATAGCCGAGACCGTCATGATGATGATATTCAAGGACCTTAATTTCAGGCCGCGGTAAATAGTACTATTGTTTTCAGTGGTACTCATTTCGTTCTTTTTCATTATAATTCAGGAAATATAAAAAAGGATCAATTTCGATCCTTTTTTAAGTTTAAATCACAGTTTTTGTACCAAATGGTCTGACCCTGACCTGCAGGATGCAGTCTTCGCCAAACACCGAATACATCATTTCTTTAAAGCCATCCAGGATCTCCGCCGGTACGACTGCCTGGATCGTTCCTTCAAAGCCGCCACCATGAACGCGATAAGTGCCTCTTTCACCCAGGTACATATCAGCCAAAGCAAGAGCCAGAGCCAAAGACTGTGAATTGACTCTGGAAGCCGGATAGACATTCTGCAAATATTCAAAGGATGAGCGCCCTGATTCCTTCATCAGTTTCAGCAGTCTTTCGACATCCTTATTTGCGATCGCTTCCTTTTCTTCGATCGCGCGGCGATCCTCATTGAAGAAGTGGATCGCTCTTAAGATCGCACGGTCGTTGCCGACCTTCTCTCTTATTTCCTTAAGATTTTTAAGCAGTTCATCACGGGAGGTATCAGCCAGGAACTTGACGCCCAGTTGAGCACCGACTTCCTTGATCTCATTAGGTACTGCCGCATATTCATGGGACAGATCGGAGTGATCGCCTTTGGTATCGATAAGCAGCAGTTCATAGCCATAGTCCGCAAAAGAGAAGTCATGGCTTTCGATCTGTGGCTTTTCTATATCCTTGAAATCGATAGCGACCAAACCGCCGACTGAGATAGCCATCTGATCCAGCAAGCCGCTAGGTTTGCCAAAATAGAAGTTTTCTGCATACTGACCGATCTTG
>CADCOR010000062.1 GCA_902803055.1 uncultured Erysipelotrichaceae bacterium | reverse complement strand
GTAAGCCTTGTAAGCTTCAGCCAGTTTAGCAGCGTTTTCATCAGAAGTCAGGTTGACTAAGAAGTTCATGTTGACGCCTTCAGTAGTCGGATCCTTCATCCAGAAAGCACCCTTGTTAGCTGGATCAGTAGCAAACCACAGGTTAGTGAT
The DNA here is from genome assembly GCA_902803055.1 of uncultured Erysipelotrichaceae bacterium. Classification (GTDB taxonomy): domain Bacteria; phylum Bacillota_I; class Bacilli_A; order Erysipelotrichales; family Erysipelotrichaceae; genus Colivicinus. Next base: position 2,916 of record CADCOR010000062.1, on the reverse strand, counting down.
ATCGCCTTCTTTATAAGTCTTATCACTGCCGTTGTTGTACATGATGACCTTGTTGCAGTAATCCCAAACCAGTAATGGTTCGCAATCAGCACCAACGAGGTTCTTGATCTCATCGTTATACCAGTTGTATACGTAGCCTTCTTCAACGAGGTCAGTTAAGACACGTGCACCATCCTGAATGAAGATGATGTCAGCGCCTTCAACGCCTTCCTTGACTTCCTGAGCAACTTTGGTAACCTGCTCAGTATCGCCGATCTGCTGTCCATCGTATTCGATGCCAGGAGCATACTTAGCCATGAAGGCTTCCAGAGCTGAAACAGCAACGGAGTGTGTCGTGTAGACAGTCAGTTTTTTGCCGTTTGCAATACCAGCAGCCAGCAATTCATCGAAAGTCTCGGCAGCAGCTGGTTCTTCTGTTGGCTCTTCAGTCGGGGCCGGAGTTTCACCGCCACCGCCATTTGAACAGCCGGCAAGAGAAAGAACCATTAATACCGCTAATAATAAAGCAAATAGTTTTTTCATTTCTTTTCCCTTTCTTCAGTGACCTTGGTCACTACTTAAATTATAATCTAAACGAAACAGAGATTTAACGGATATTACAGGTCTATATCCAGATCGACGATCTCTTCTTCGTTCATGACCGCATCAACATCACCGAGCTTGTCATCATCGCTCAAGATCAGATCCATGATCTCTTCCTTGGTCTTGGCTAATGAAAGCTTGGTAACACGGACATCGTTGCCCAATTTGCCTGCCAGTTCACTAAGCAGCATCATGTGATTCTTCGCAAATTCCGCATCAGCACTGACACAGAACAAGAAGATCAGATGGGTATCCTGGAAACCGTCATCAGACATCGAGCTTTCCCACTTGATCGGATTGACTGTCTTGCCGATCATGATGCCGTTTCTTAACACGGAATTGCTCTTGCCGTGCGGGATCGAGATACCGGCACCCATACCGGTAGGACCTTCAGCTTCTCTTTCATAGATGTCTTTGACAAAGACATCAGTATCATTGATATAGCCGTTCTTATAGAGAACGTTGGCCATATAATGCAGAACTTCATCTTTTGTATTGCCTTCGACCTTCAGATCGATAATATCGGCATTCAGAATATCATTTAATGGCATGTGATTTATTCCTCCTTAGAATTTATTGACCAGCTCGCCATGTTCGCTCTTGGCTTTGGCTAAAGCTGCTTCCAGTGTCTTGATATCGACCATCGCATCGGAACAGGAATTGCAGGCAACTGCTAATGAGGCGTGCGTCGTTGCCAGCTCCAGACAGTTCTTGACATCTCTTCCTGCCAGTACGCCATAGACGAAAGCAGAAGAATAGGCATCACCGCCGCCGGTGGATTTGACCGCATTGACTGGCGCAATATCGATCTTGTAGCGTTCACCGTTCTTCGCATAAGCCATTGAACCTTCAGCACCGTGTTTGATGATGATCAGTTCCGCCTTTTCGTTGAACCATCTTTCAGCTGTCTGTTCATCGCTGGATGCCTTATGATATGCACAATCCATGAGATCATATTCTTCTCTTGAACCGATGATGATGTGCGCATAGCGGGCGGCCAGTGTGTAATAGATGCTGATCTCCTCATTGCTGCTCCAGATCGGGGCACGGTAGTCTACATCAAAGATGATCAGCAGACCGTGTTTTCTTGCCAGTTCAAGGATCTTGAAGGCTGCATCTCTTGATGGTGAAGCCGCTAAAGCTGTACCGGAGATGATCACGCTTCTTGAAGAAGCGATATAGTCTTCACTGATGTCTTCCGGTTTCAGCAGCATGTCAGCCGTGATCCTGTCCCTGTATAACATCAGGTTGGTCTTGCCGTTGATGACTTCGGTAAAAGTCACCGCCATCGGAATATTCTTCTCAGCTCTGAAGATCCCGTTGGTATCGATGCCGTCTTTCTTGAAATAATCCAGACAGAAATCGCCGAGGGAATCATCCGTGATCGTGCCGATAAAGCCGGTTCTGGCACCAAGTCTGGCCAGACCGACAGCCGTATTGGCTGGTGAGCCGCCGACATATTTGCCGAATTCCGTGCACTCCGCAAAGCTTTGCGGCATGACCAGCGGGTTGATATCGATCGCCAAACGGCCAACCGGTATACAGTCAAGTTTTCTTCCTTCAGGTATGTTGAACATCGTCTTATCTCCTTTTGTTTTTCTTTCTATCAATACAGAACCTTTGTTCCGTTTGCATCAAATACGCTCATGAACTGCTCATCAGGACGCTTATCCGTGATCACATAGTCAAGATTGGAAAGCTGGGCAAAGTGATTGTAGGCGATCACGCCGAACTTGGAATGATCTGCTACCAGATAGACCTTGCTGCTTTGCGAGATGACATGGGATTTCATATAGCCTTCTTCCGCGATCGTGTTGGTCAGATTCTTTGCTAATGAGATACCGACCGTGGCAATAAAGGCTTTGTTGTAGTTATAAGGATAAAAGCTTGTGTCGATCAGGAAAGTCCCGTTATCCGGAATGAGCACACCGCCGGCACAGATGCCCTTGATGTTGGGCATCGATCTCAAGGCATCCATGACATCAAGACTGTGCGAGATGACCTTGACATCTTTCAGATCCTTCATATAATGCAGCATCCTATACGCTGTCGTTCCCGAATCGATGAAGATGACATCATTATCCTTGACCTGACGGGCAGCCAGCTTGCCGATATATTCTTTTTCCTCATTGTATGAAGAGACGCGCAGCTCATATGAATCAACGTTTCTGAGAGGATCGATCTGATCCTCGTTGTAGATCACACCGCCATATACCTTGGTGATCAGCCCCTGGTCCTCCATGATCTTAAGATCTCTACGCAGCGTCTGGATAGATACGTTATATTTACTCAGAAGCTCTTCGTTTCGGACCGTTTTCCTGTCTCTGATATATG
>CADCOR010000061.1 GCA_902803055.1 uncultured Erysipelotrichaceae bacterium | reverse complement strand
GATCAATATCTTCCCGGATGCCGGCGGTGCCTATACTTTCTCAAAAGAGGTCTTCGGTTACGACTGGGGCTTCATGACCTCATGGTTCCTGATCCTGACCTATCTGGCGATGCTGTGGGCAAACCTCACATCTCTGCCTTTGTTTGCCCGCTATTTCTTAGGCAATTTCTTCCGTTTCGGTTATCTGTATTCTTTCCTGGGCTATGACATCTATTTCGGTGAGGCGGTCCTATGTCTCATTGCGATGGTCTTGACCATTCTTTTCTGTTCAAGAAACAAGAAGGCAGTTGAAAAAGCGATGATTGGTATGGCTGCTGTATTTACAGCCGGTATTCTTCTGGTCTTTGTCTTAGCGATGCTTAAAGCTCGCGGCAGCAGTTTCTCAGCTCAGCTGTTCATGCTACCGGAACAGAGCGGCTTCTCACAGATCTTCAGAGTGGCGATCATGTCACCATGGGCTTTTGTTGGTTTTGAAAACATCTCTCACAGCGCTGAAGGTTTTGATTTTTCCTATAAGCGTTCGTTCAGGATCATGGCTGCGGCGATCTTAATTTCGACGGCTTTATATATCTTTGTCATTCTCTTGTCAGTTTCAGCTTATCCAAGCCGTTTTGGAAGCTGGTTTGAATACCTGAATAATCTTGGTTCCTTATCCGGCCTTGAAGGTCTGCCGGCTTTTTATGCCGCTCAATACTATCTTGGTGATCTGGGTGTAGATATCCTGATCATCTCTTTGCTGTGCCTGATCATCACCAGCCTGATCGGCAATATGGTTGCCTTGAGCAGACTGTTCATGGCGATGGCCAAGGACGGCATCTTAAATGAGAAGTACGCAGAACTCAACAGTCTGTTTATTCCTGATCGGGCGATCAGACTGATCGGCATCATGACCCTGCTGATCCCGTTTATCGGCCGTACCGCCATTGGCGCAGTCGTCGATGTTACGACGATCGGTGCCACTTTGGTTTATGGGATCGTCTCGGTAAGTGCCTTCAGAATAGCCCGCGAACGCAAGGATGCAACAGAAACCGGTACCGGTCTGATCGGTGTAACCCTGATGGGGATCTTTGGTGCCTATCTGCTGTTTGCGAATATCTTCAATCCGGGCACGATGTCCGTTGAAGCTTATATCCTGTTTACATTATGGGCAGCTTTAGGTTTCGTCTATTTCCGCAATGTTCTCAAGAACGACAAAGAGAAGAAGTTCGGCCACTCGATCATCGTCTGGATCGCCTTGCTGTCTCTGATCCTGTTTACTTCGATGATCTGGGCAAATCAGCGCGTGCTGGGTGCTACTTCGACCGTTCTGGAAGAAGCCAGAGAACACTTCTCCGGCAGCGGCAGCAGTATCTCGGCTGAAGATCTGAACTTCATCGCACAGAAAAACAACGAAGTACGCCAAGCCAATGTCGAAGGTTTTCTGCTGGTGATCGGCGTCTTTGTGCTTTCCTTTATCATCCTGATGAACAACTACAACATGATGTCAGACAGAGTGCAGCAGTCAGAGGCAGCTTTAGGTCTGGCAAATGACAGAGCGAACCGCGATCCTTTGACGGGTGTCAAGAGCAAGTATGCCTATGTCGAAGCCGAAAACATGATCAATCAGAAGATCGAGAATGGCGAAATGGAAGATTTTGCGGTCGCCGTATTCGATGTTAATGATCTCAAGCACATCAACGACACGCACGGTCATCAGTTCGGCGATGAATACATCAGACTCAGCTGCGGCATCATCTGCCAGCAGTTCAAACGTTCACCGGTCTACCGAGTCGGCGGTGATGAGTTTGCCGCTTTGCTTACAGGTGAAGATTATGAAAACAGACAGGAGCTTGGCGAGGAGATAAGCAAGCTCTCTCTTCAGAACAACAGCAGTGATGATTACAGACTGCCGGTCATTGCCATGGGCATTGAAGAATATAAGCGCGGCGAAGATGCCAACATCCACTCAGTTTTTGAAAGAGCGGACAAAAAGATGTACAGGAATAAAAAAGAGCTCAAGAATACCAGTGTCTTCAAGAAAGAATGAGGCCGCTTTTACAGAACAGATCCATTCACTTTCGTCTATAATATTATAAAAAGGTAATTTATGAATATGGACTTACAGCAATACATCCAGGCAAATTATAAGAGTGCTTTTGATAATGGCTACATCAAAGCATATTATCAGCCGGTTATCAGGACCTCTTCCAAACAGCTGTGCAGTTTTGAGACACTCGCTCGCTGGCTCGATCCTGAGTATGGGCTGATCAATCCGAATGAATTCATCCCGGTCTTTGAGAAACTGGGTATCATTCATAAGCTGGATGAATATATCATCAGGCTGGCTTGCGAAAGGATCAGAAAAAACATCATCGCCGATGAGGTGATGATACCTTTGTCAGTTAATCTTTCCCGTCTGGATTTCAAGCTCACCGATACCTATGCAATGGTCGATAATATCGTGAAGGAATATCAGATCCCGCATGATTTTATCTATCTCGAGATCACCGAAAGCATCATGGCGGAAAACAAGGAACAGATCATTGAGATCGTCAACAGATTCAGAGAAAACGGCTATCAGATCTGGATGGATGATTTCGGCAGTGCCTATTCTTCACTCAACATCCTCAAAGAACTGCCTTTTGATGAACTGAAGATGGATATGATGTTTCTGCAGCCTTTCAATCAGACTTCCAAGCGCATTGCGGCTTCGGTCGTGGAAATGGCCAAGAACATCAATATTCATACTCTGTGCGAAGGCGTTGAAACCGAAGAACAGTTCAAGTATCTGCGCAATATCGGCTGTGAAAAAGTTCAGGGCTATCTTTTTGGACAGCCGCTGCCTTATGAAGAGGCATTAAACAATATCTTAAACAGCGGGATCGCGATCGAATCAGTACAGGACCGCAATTACTATGATGACATCGGCCGGATCAATCTGTTGAGTTCTGTTCCATTTATGTCGCAAGAGGAAAGAGATGCCTTGAAGACCGCCAGACAGCTCAACTCCATTCCTTTGGCGCTGGTCGAAATGAAGAAGGACAGCTATTCGATCCTGTTCTATAATTCCGCTTTTGAGCAGACCGAGAATACGACCGGTCTTTTTGCGGATGATTTCTCGCAGGATCTGCTGAGAATAGAAAGACCTTTCAACACGATCGCTACCGGCTTATTGCGGCTGCTTGATTCAACGATCTCGCTAGGTCAGGGCCGGATGAATATCACCTCAAATGATGACTACTATGAAGTGCAGACCAAACTGGTCGCTTCCGGTCACGATAAGCATTGTATACTGATGCGCCTCAATAATCTGTCGAAGGAATCAAAGTCCTATAATACTTCGCATCTTGATGAATATATCCGAAAGATCTATACGATCTATGAACGGATCACGCTGATGAATCTGACTGAAGATACGATCACGCCGCTTTATGTGGCGACAAGAGATTCACTGGTCAGTGAAAACAGCGGCATCAGAAAAATGGTAAAAGAGTATGCCTTGAATTTTATCTATCCCGAAGATCGTGAGGAATACATTAAACTGATCGATCCCGAGAATATCAGAACGAGCTTTGCGGCAGAGTCAAGTCCCTATATCACTGCCATCTTCCGTTCTTTGACCAATCATGGCCAGTATGTGTGGAAAGAATATACGATCTTGAAGATCGATGAAAACAATTATCTGCATCTGATCAAAAATATCAACAGTTCGCTTAAGGGCAGATCGATCAGCGGTGAAGAAAAAGCTCAATACGCTAAGATCGATGAAAAACAGCTCTGGCATAATCTGATCAATTCGGATCTGCTGCGGCTGTTCTGGAAGGATAAGGAGCGAAGGTTCTTAGGGGCAACAGATGCTTTTCTGAAATACTATGGCTTTGAATCGATCAATGACATCTTAGGCAAGAATGATGAAGAAGTAGGCTGGCATATCCATCCGGATAAATACCGCAATGATGAATACACCGTTATTGAAGAAGGCGTAACGACACACAATGTGCCAGGCCTTTGCATTGCCGATGGTGAAAACAAGGAGATCCTGGCTTCCAAGACACCGCTTTATGATGATGATGGCCAGAT
>CADCOR010000060.1 GCA_902803055.1 uncultured Erysipelotrichaceae bacterium | reverse complement strand
GCCAGATTTATGCTGGATGTCGTCTTTGAACAGCCGCCTTTGGCTGACATCAGGCTTATTGTTTTCATATTCTCCTTTCCCTTTGTGACAGGATGACACTTGTTTTGGGGTACCCCTTTTCAACTGTCATACTGTCATTCAGATCTGTGGATCAGTTTAATGATCCTTTCTTTTGACGTTCTTTCCGTAAACATTTCAATATTGTTTTCAGCAAGCACGTCCCTGTTTGCTTTAAGAAACTTGCTTAATGAATTGGGATTCCTTCCGTATCTTGACAGTTTGAGGATCGCCGATACTTCCTGACAGTTTCCATATACCGATCCTTTTGCTACGACCTGTTCAATTATATATGCCAGTTCATAGTCGATCTTTCTGTCAGATTTATTCTCAGATTGACTCATCTTTCTTGAAGCGAAGTCGAAGAATATTTGGATATCCTTCTGTTCTACACTTTTGCCGTAGACTGACAGAGGTCTTTCAGAAGATTGCCTTCCCTCGGGCATCTGCAGGATCATCCTGGTATCGGAGGCTCCACCTATGCTGACGCTGCCGTTTATCTCACCAAGTTTGTTGAGGTGATGGACCAGGATGATGGTCTTGTCTTTGAAGGTTGAATCCTTTCGCATATATCCGTATATCTCATTGATATCTTTATATGAATTCGGATCCTTGCCTTCATTGATTAAAATCTGGATGAACAGATCGATGATTATCAGATCAACATCCGCTATCCTGTATTCAAGAAGACACAGCGGATCGTCTTTAAGCTCCAGGATCTTTACGTTTTCGGTATTCTTAAGTCCGATCCTTTCAAATGCAAACGATATGTCTTTGGCCGACATTTCCGATGAAATGTAGAGTATCTTCTGTCTGGATGTAGTCAGGCCAAGAAAGCTTTCCTCATCCGATATCGCCTTGCACAGGTTGATCATCAGCGTGGTCTTGCCCGATGACTCATCGCCAGAAATGATATTTACGGTCCTTGTCCTGATGATCGATTCCCAGACCCAGTTCTCACCAGAACTTTTTTCATTAAGTATTTCCTTTACGGTTCTTATATCATTCATAAGTCTCTTTGCGGAAAAACAGTCCCTGTCGTGCTAAAATGAGCATAGATAAAAGCACTGCTTTTATCGGCAAACGATGGATCTCTCACTTCTTGCCGGAAACTGAAGATCCATTTTTCTTTTTGCTGATCCTGTTTAGCTCCTTTCTGTTTATGTGTTCGACGCTGATGGTCTGATAGTTTTTTATTGTCGTCGATATATCCTCGTGTCCCATCAGGTACATCTGCTCCCGCTGCGGCAGATTCATGATTCTGATCGAATACTCATGTCTGCACATCCGTGGAGTCAGATCTCCCGGTATCTCGAGATTCATTTCCTTTGCGGTCCTTTTCATCCGTCTTCGTACAGAATCCCAGAGTTGCCGGTAGCTGTTTTCGGTAAGAACTTTCCCACCCTTCATCTGCAGAAGATAATCCTTTTCGTCCATATCCTTAGTTAAACTTTGGAAATACGCTTCATCGCAATCAAGCATCGGAACAACCCTGTTTCCCGCGACAGATTTCGGTTTCTTAGTCTGGGGGACGCTTGTTGTATAGTCGTTTGCATGATCGATAGTTATGGTTTTGTTCTTAAGATCGATATTCCTTTTCTGAAGCGCCGTGGCTTCCTGCTTCCTAAGTCCATAGTTCATAAACAGTTTCAGAATCAATTCCTGTCTTTGATTCCATTCGGTGTTTTCTATGACTTTCTTTTCGTTTTCGGTCAATGCTCTCCTGGATTTTTCGCTGGTCCTGTTTTTCGGTCTTGCGATCAGATCCATGGGATTGGAAACTATTATTCTTTTCCTTATCGCATATCTGAAGATCTGATTCAGACACATATAGACCTTTTCAGCAATATTTGTCTTATCACGCAGCGGCAGCATTATGGAATTGATATCCTTCGTTTCAATTCTGGAAATGATTTTCTTGTCAAGACTGGCAATTCTGCTGAAGCAGTCGATTTCGTACATCCTTCTGGTGGCAGCCTGAACATAGTTCTTTTTTGTCCCATACCATTCATCACGTATTTCACCAAATGTCTGATGGCTTTCCGGATTATCTGAAACGTTATCCTTATAGTTTATGATCTCCCTCCACATTTTCTCTTCGGCTTCATAAGCTGTAGCACCATAGAAATGTTTTCTTTTTCCTCCGATCGTTGTGGATATCTCATAGTAACCGTCTTTCCTTTTCTTAGCCGGCATTTCTTTTCTTATCCCTATTGAGCTGGAAATACTCATTGAATGCCCACTCAGGGCAGCTGCCTTCTACCGGCATTCTCTTCGGATCGATACCGAAATGATCATTGACCTGCTTTACCAGTCTGCAGGCGGTAGATTTGCTGATGTTAAGTTCTGTCGCAATCTGTTTTACTCGTAAGATCTTTTCCATGCTTTCCTCCTTTTTCTCACCTTGTCTAGGTGATGTTCTATTATTAATATATCACCTTGTCTAGGTGATTTCAAGCGTTTCATCTTTACATGGTGATAAATGATATAATTTTGATATGGCAAACTTTAATTCAACAAAAAAATCATTTTATCTAAACGGTGAGATGCTTAGACTGATTTTAAAAAGCAAAGGCATTGCCCAACAGACTCTTGCCGATTCTATTGGGGTTGGCAAAAACACGATTTACAGAGCTATAAATTTTAATCGTATGGAAAATAGGAATGACTTTGAAAAGATCTGTACCCTTCTTGATATAGATCCAATCGTTTTATTAGACAAGGATTCTGCAAGTCGATTCATTGAATCACAAGATATTTCTGATGAAAAGAAAATTAACACAGACAATATTGATGATTATTTGACAAGTTATGGAAAAGGTTTTCGCAGATACGATATCGCATCTTTTAGCGATGACTATATACTAAGTTTTTTTGACAAAACTCCTGGCAATGAAACCCTATCAACCGAAATGAAGGCTTTCCTGTTCGGAAAGATAATTGATTCAAGAGAAAAATATATATCTTTATTATTTGAGTTTTTGGATAACCGCGATGAAAATGAAGAAATAGATGATTTCTATAAGAAGTTTAATTCTTGGTTTGAGAGAAATGTTAAAAACAAAAGCATTAATGAATAATCGTTTATCGGTGTGCCGCTTATGAAAATTCCAGTAATAAAGCTTGTATTATGTTTTATGATTATTTAAAATCAGCATATAAAAGAGTGCACTTTTTGCCTCTTCCGAAGGATTTCGTGAATCAAACTCAACAATTTCAGTTGAGCCATGTCCTAAACCTGGCATTGTCTTTTTCAGAAAACTTGCTATTTCCAGTTCGTGTTCATCGCATTCCATGAGCCCTTTAACTTTTTCAATAGAACTGAAAACTGATCTAGTGTAACATTATTAAAAACTTCTTCCTCGTTTGATGAAAACAAATGTATCATTTGAGTCAAAATTGTATTTGCAACATTTTTGTATCATATGGGTGGTATTTTGAAACATAAATAGAACAATTTATGAATGTTTCATTAGGGTATCCTCTATTGAAACATCCTGTGAAAAACACAATCATCCGGTTGATGATGACAAAAAAAATACGGATCCAGTTCATTCTGGTTTAGCTGGTTCCGTATATATTTTTACTGAGATAAATATATTAATTACTACAGCTGTGAAGTTAGAGGCATGATTTATCGTAACATAGTGATTTTTCAATGGTGAAATACTCACTTATTGCCACCATAATTCACTTTTTCGTAAAATATAGCAGAAAGATAAAGGAGTTTATAAAATGAAAGATAGAAAAGATAATTTACTAAATGATGAAGAATTAGACGATGTTGCTGGTGGCAGAG
>CADCOR010000059.1 GCA_902803055.1 uncultured Erysipelotrichaceae bacterium | reverse complement strand
CCAGCCAAAGCGAGCGGCAGCAAGCCGACAGCCGTAGAAACGGAATAGCGGCCGCCGATGTCATCAGGAATGACAAATGTCTCATAGCCTTCCTTATCAGCGAGTTCCTTTAATGTTCCTCTCGCCTTATCGGTAGTCGCATAGATTCTTTCCTTGGCACCTTCACCATACTTTTCTTCCATGAACTGTTTGAAGATTCTGAAAGAAAGTGAAGTTTCGGTTGTTGTACCTGATTTGGAGATAACATTGAGCACAACTTCCCTGTTCTTGATATGTTTGAGAACCTGTGAAATATAAGTGTGTGAGAAGCTGTTGCCGACAAAAATAACTTCAATGCCATCTTCAGGATACAGTCCTTTGATCATTTCTACAGCAGCACGGGCACCAAGATAGGAACCGCCGATACCGCAGACCAGTACCGTATCATATTTGCCTTTCATTCTGTCCTTTAAAGCCAGGATGCGGGCAAATTCTTCCTTGTCATAATTGAGCGGCCAGTCTACCCAGCCCAGAAAATCATTTCCGGCTCCTGTCTTTTCATGAAGATCCTTATGTGCCTTGGAAACTGCGTCCTGCCATAAAGACAAGTCTTCATTAAGTTTGGCATTGCGAAGATCTAAACTAATCATCATACTCTCCTTTGACCCATTTGGGCATTTTATCCTGAATGGTTCCAAATCCCTTTATGCTTTCAGGCATGCCGGGAAATTTCACCCTTTTAGCGTAACGTCTGGTATTCTGCGACAGCGCCTTAAATGATAAGCGCAGCTGACGGTGCTGCTTATCGATATCGATTATCTTGGTCATCACGTATTCATCGACCTGCACGAAGTGATCGATATTGCGCACAAACCCGTTGGAGATCTCGGATATATGAATAAGACCGGTAACATTATCATCAAATTTGACGAAAGCGCCATATGGTTTAATACCGGTAATTCTGCCATATACGGTCATGCCGACCTTATAATCATCCATAGATCCCATCTTTGTAATTATAGCATGTTATAATAACCTCGCGAGTTTAAAACAAAGCCGCTATGATGATCATCTCACTATGATTGTCAGAAACAAAGTGTTATATTTTATCTGGAGAAATTGTTTATGGAAAGAGAAGAAAAAATCAAACTGATCGAAAAGACGATCGAAAAAGTAAGACCATATATTCAGAACGACGGCGGTGATGTACAGTTTGTCAAACTCGAAGACGATATCGTCTATGTCAGTGTACATGGTGCCTGTGTCGGCTGTATGGCTCTTGACTATACGCTCAAGGAAGGCGTTGAAGCTCTTCTGCTAGATGAAGTAGAAGGAATCAAAGAAGTAAGACTTGTCGACTAAAAAATCAGTTCACACTGATTTTTTTTAACGCCCGTTTACCTCAAAGATCATGCATTTGAGATACTGTGAAACATTATTGCCTAAAATGATCGGATGATCGGGAGCCTGAGCTCTGGCTTCCACGAGCTTAAGACGTTTATGGGCATCGTTGGCAGCGGCCAATATCGTCTTCAAAAAGAGTTCCCGATCCATATATTCACTGCAGGAACAGCTCACCAGAAAGCCGCCCTCATTAAGACATTTCATCGCCCGGTAATTGATCTCTTTATAGCCACGCGTCGCATTCTTCAAAGAACTGCGTGATTTGGTGAAAGCCGGCGGATCAAGAATAATCACATCGTACTTTTCACCCTGCTCTTCACTTTCTTTCAGGAAATCAAAGATATCGGCGACCAGGAATTCACAATTGTCAAAACCATTGAGTTCACTGTTGCGGATGGCTTGCGCAATTGCCGTCTCAGAAGCATCAATCGCTCTAACAGAAGCTGCGGTTTTTGCCGCGCTCAAGGCAAAACCGCCGGTATGCGTACAGCAGTCGAGCACTTTCTTATCTTTGCACAGATGTCTGACAGCAAGGTGATTATATTTCTGATCAAGGAAATAACCGGTCTTCTGACCCTGGGCGATATCAACCTCCAGTTTCACGCCATTTTCCTCGATCTCAAGCAGTGTCTCAAAAGGTTCACTGAGAAAACCGCTGATCCTTTCCAAGCCCTCCAGTGTCCTGACTCTGGCATCACTTCTTTCGTAGGCTCCGCGAATCACCACGCCATCTTCCTTCAGTACTTCCAGCAGACTTTCAACCAGCAGTTTTTTTCTGACATCCATGCCTAAGGTATCGATCTCATAGACCAGGACATCATTGAACTTGTCAACTATAAGCCCCGGCAGACGATCGGAATCTGAAAAAATGATGCGGCAGCAGGTCGTATCGACAACATTTTTGCGATATGTCCAGGCTGCTTTGAAGCGTCTTTTAAAGAAAGCTTTATCGATTGCTTCGTTTTTATCTCTGCTTAAAAGACGGATCAGGATCCTGGAATGATCATTGATATATCCGTGGCCAATATAATCATCTTTATATGAAACCACTTCAACGATATCACCGTTTTCGTATTCACCTTCGATCTTATCGACCTCATTATCAAAGATCCATAAGCCTCCAGAACTTATCGTTCTGCCCTCGCCTTTTTTAAGTTTTACTCTGATCATATTCCCTATTATACAGAAATTCGGGGAATTGCTTCCCCGAACTCATTATTTAAGTGCTTCAACGCAGCGATCGCACAGACCGTCTTCGTTTTCTTCTTCGACGATGTTCCAGCAGCGCGGACAGACATGACCCTTGGCCATTTCGATCTTCACCTGCGAAGAATCGTACTGTTCAAGCTCTTCATCGCTGAAGGAGACCTTGGCAATGATCAGCCACTGGTTGATCTTGTTGCCGAAAGCTTTTTCAAGCAGCTGTTTATCTTCTGCGCTTACATGCAATATCGCATGAGCCTGCATTGGCTTTTCGATGATCTTGGCATTGATCGCTTCTTCTCTGGCTTTGAAGATATCACTTCTGATCGCATGGAGTCTGTCAAACTCTTTCCTGATCACATCCTCATCCGGATATTCTTCTTTTTTGGCAAAGCGGACATAGTGAACAGATTCTGCTTCGTCGTTGCCGAAATGTTTCCAGACTTCATCAGCGGTATAAGCCAGCACCGGTGACCACAGTCTGACGAGATAATCTACAGCCTTATATAAAACTGTCTGGATCTTGCGGCGTCTTGGTGAATCAAGACGATCACAATATAGGATATCTTTCGCAAAATCACAGTAGTAGCTTGATAGCTCGTTAGTCATGAAGTTGGTCATGGTTGAAGTCGCCAGGACAAAATCATAGTTCGCATAGGCTTCTTCAACTTTTCTTGCCATATCATTCAAAGCGATGACCATATATTTATCAACCGGTTCAAGATCTTCGTAGGCAACAGACATCTTCGGATCGAAGTCTTCCTTATCAAGGTTGCCCAGCATGAAACGGAAAGTGTTTCTGATCTTGCGGTATTGATCCGAGACCTGTTTGAGGTTGGAATCACCGATACGCATATCAGCTTTGAAGTCTTCCGAAGCAGCCCAGAGCCTTAAGATATCGGCGCCGTATTGAGCGATGATCTTAAGCGGATCGACGACATTGCCAACGGATTTATGCATCGCCTCGCCTTTCGAGTCACAGACATAGCCATGTGATAAGACGGCTTTGTATGGTGCTGTACCATGGTTGGCTACTGAGACGATCAGCGAAGAGTTGAACCAGCCGCGATACTGGTCAGAACCTTCAAAATACAGATCGCAAGGATATGAATAGCCGCGGGCAATCAGTTCATTCCAGGAAGAACCGGAATCAAACCAGACATCCATGATGTCACTTTCCTTAGTGAAATTGCCATTAGGTGAAGCCGGATTTGTATAGCCTTTAGGCAGAAGATCCTTAGCCTCAGATTCAAACCAGATATTTGAACCATGTTCATCAAAGAGCTTGGCGATATGTTCAAACACATCCGCATCAATGATCGGGGTCTTGTCTTCATTATAGATGATCGGAATCGGTACACCCCATAATCTCTGACGGGAGATACACCAGTCTTTGCGGTCTTTGACCATATTTGTCAGACGCAGTTTGCCAAAAGAGTTGATCCAGCTGACGTTTTCGATAGCTTCAAGAAGCTGCGGTTTGATCTTTTCGATTGACGCAAACCATTGTGTGGTGGCACGGAAAATGACCGGTTTTTTAAGTCTGTCATCATGCGGATAGGAGTGCGTTACCCATTCAAGCTTGAACAGGTGACCGTTTTCATCCAGTCTCTGGGTGATGGTTTTATTCGCATCAAAAACGAACTGGCCTTGCAGCCAATCGCCGGCTTCAGCTGTCATGCAGCCTTTTTCATCGACCGGGCAGACCGTTGGCAAGCCATAGCGCTGAGTTGTATAGAAGTCATCGAGACCATGGCCGCCAGCCGTATGAACACAGCCTGTACCATCTTCATCAGTGACATATTCAGCCAGACAGATGACACTTTCTCTTGTTTCAGGATATAAGACATGTCTGCAGACGATGCCTTCAAGTTCTCTGCCTTTGAAAGTTCTGAGAACTTCGTGCTCATTGAGTTCAAACTTGCCGCATAAAGATTCAACCAGGTTCTCCAACATGATCAGCTTGCCTTTTTCGGTCTTCACCAAAGCATAAGTGAGATCCGGATGCAAAGTGATGGCCACGTTTGCCGGAAGGGTCCAAGGAGTAGTTGTCCAGATGACGAATTTCTCATCGCCTTCAAGTACGCCTTTGCCATCCTTGACATCAAAACTGACGAAAATCGTCGGGTCTTTGCGGTCAAAATAGACGATCTCGGAATCAGCGATCGCTGTCTCCTGATAAGGTGACCAGTAGATCGGTTTCAAGCCCTGGAAGATCATGCCGTCTAAAGCCATCTTGGCAAAAGATCTGATCTGACGTCCCTCAAACTCTTTAAACAGGGTGATATATGGATGATCATAATCGGCGACCTGTCCAAGGCGCTTTTCTGTCTCCATCTGCTGGGCGATCTGTTTATGGGCATACTCTTCACACTTCTCACGGAACTCTTTAGCCGAAACCTCTTTACGGTTTACACCGAGCTTCTGAACAGCGTTTTCAATCGGCAGACCATGAGTATCCCAGCCTGGGAAAAACGGCGTGTAATAGCCCGCCATAGCTTTAGATCTGACGATGATATCCTTGATGATTCTGTTCATCGCTGTACCGGCATGCAGGTTGCCGTTGGCATAAGGCGGACCATCGTGCAGAACAAACGGCGTATTTCCTTCATTCTTCTTCAAAATACGCTGATAATGATCTTCTTCTTCCCAGCGTTTAAGTATTTCGGGTTCCTTGTTTGGCAGATTGCCTCGCATCTCAAACGCCGTCTTAGGCATGTGTAATGTGTCTTTGTATTCCATAAAATTCTCCTATCAAATAAAAAGGTGCTACCAAAGGGCGCTTAATAGCGCGGTACCACCTTATCTTATTACTCTGACTCTTAACGCGAGTAACGCTGATAATTTCTTATCAGAGCTCATAAGTGATTTCTGAATGATTCCATACCGGCTCACAGCGACCGCCGGCTCTCTTTAATTTCCTCAATCAGACATGTCTTAATCGTTGCTAATCTTCGTCTGAATTCAAATTGATGTCGCCTGCCACCAGCAGATTCTTCGGTGAGCACAGGATGACATTTTCGCCAACCTTCTTGATTGAACCATCAACACCATAAACGACACCGGAAAGGAAATCGATGATCCTCTGGCGATATTCTGAAGGCATTCTGTGCAGGTTTACACAGCAGGCTCTCTTGCTCTTGATGTGATGTCCGATCTCTTCGGCTTCATCAAAATTACGCGGTTCAAACAGGACAATATTTGTATTTGCCGTAATCGCTGAAGAACTTGATAAAGTTCCCTTTTCATACGGGGATACAGCCCTCGCTTCTTCTTCGCTTAATTCAAGCTGTTCTTCGTCATCTTCTTCCGGAGCGATGAATTCCTTAAGTTTTTCACCAAATCCCATGACAATTTCTCCTTCTTATTACCTAAATATTTTAACAAAGTCAAAGAGGTTTAATCAACTTATTTGACACCAGATAATTATAGAAGCCATCATCCAGCACATCATCCGTCTTTTCAAAGTCATATGCTTTCAGTTCCTTGGCACAGTTAGCTACGACCACCGGATGATTTACTGCCTGCAGCATCTCGACATCATTGAGCGCATCACCGAAAGCATAGGTATCTTCATATTTCACATGAAGGTATTCTCTGAGCTTTTCAACTCCGGTTCCCTTGTTTACACCCCGGATATTGACATCATAGGAAGAAAACATCTTATGCGCTGCCAGATCAACATAACCTTTCAGTTCTTCTTCCACATACGGTTTAACCTTTGGATCAAGGAAACCGATCATCGCGATCATATACCGATGCGCTTCAATATCACCTTCCTTGAAGCCGTCTAAAGCTGAAGCCCAGCCGCTCATGAATGTTCTGAACGGTTTTGAATCAAGAGAATCGATATACATTTCATCATAGGTCTCCAGGATATAAAAACCTTCATATTTCATGGAAACTTCGACGATCTTATCAAGATCCTGTTTCTCGAAATAAAGTGCGTATACTTCTTTATTCCCTACGCTGGCATAAGCGCCATTGCACAAGATATAGCCGCTGGGATTTAAAGAGATGATCTTTTTATCCATCAGACCCATGCAGCGGCCGGAAGCAATGATGACATAGTCATTCTTCTTTAGTTCATCAAAAGCGTATCTGGTCTTCTCAGATACTTCAAACATCTTTCGCGATCCATCCAGGATCGTTCCATCCACATCAACAAAAAATAACCTGGCCATACCTGTATATTATACAAAAAGAAATCCGGGAGCATTCCGGATTCTAGTATTTTTCGTGAAGTTTTATGACGCTTGTCACCTTGTAGCCGGCGGCTTTCAGCTTGTCTTCGACATTGTCATAGCTGTTGGCGATGACTACCACCTCAATACCTCTTGTATTGTTGTAGACCGCCAGGTTGGAAATCGAGACACCGTTCTCCTTGAAGATTCTCGCGATATCTTCGAGAACGCCAAGCTTATCTTCACTGATCGAAATGACATAACGCGTACCATTACGGTTATAGCCTAACAGATCGATGAAAGCCGTGAAGATGTCATTATGGGTGATGATGCCAATCAGCTTATTGTCTTCATCAACGACCGGCAGACAGCCGACATCATTCTTGCGCATGATCGTTGCCGCTTCTTCAAGCAGTGCCTCTTTATTGATCGTCAGAACATTTCTGATCATGATGTCTGAGATCGTCAGCTTGTTGAGCAGATAGTTGAGCTCAAAGACCGACAGTGTAGATGATGAGTTCGGAGTATTGGAAGCGATCAATCCTTCCGTAACAAGACCGACAAGTCTGCCTGATCCATCAACGACGGGCAGACGATGAAGCTTGTTTTCGGACATGATATCGAGGGCTTGTGATACAGACTGATTCGGACCGATAACGATCGGACCGGAAACCATATTATCTTTTACGTACATCTTTAACCTCCGAGGTAGGCCTTCTTGATACTGTCGCTGTTGAGCAGTTCTTCGCCGCTGCCGGACATGACGATCCGGCCGGTTTCAATGACATAAGCGCGGTCAGCAATGCCCAAAGCCATTTTAGCGTTCTGTTCTACGAGCAGTATTGTAACTCCTTGCCTGTTTATATCTTTAATTATAGTGAATATTTCCTTTACTAGCAAAGGCGAAAGTCCCATACTTGGCTCATCGAGCAGCATGATTTTCGGCTTGGCCATCAGGGCTCTGCCCATTGCCAGCATCTGCTGTTCGCCACCGGAAAGTGTGCCAGCCAGCTGATTCTTTCGCTCTAACAGACGCGGGAAGAGATCATAGACGTTATTTAGATCTTTATTGATCTCATCCTTATCCTTGCGGGTATAGGCACCCAAAAGCAGATTGTCTTCAACTGACTGCTGGGCAAAGACTCTTCGTCTTTCCGGGCATTGAGCTATGCCCATCTCTACGATCTTATGCGGAGTGACCTTGGAGATCTCCTTGTCATCCAGAAAGATCGAACCGGAATAAGGTTTCAGCAGACCGGAGATCGTATGCATCGTCGTAGTCTTGCCGGCACCATTGGCACCGATAAGCGTGGCGATCTCACCGTCATTTACTTCAAAACTTATTCCCTTAATGGCTTCAATCACGCCATATCTGACTATTAGATCATTAACTTTAAGCATCCTAATCACCCAGATAAGCCTTGATGACGCGATCATCATTTCTGATCTCTTCAGGGCTTCCTTTCGCCAGCAACATGCCGTAATTCAGAACATATATTCTTTCACAGATATTCATGACCAATGACATATCGTGTTCAATAAGCAGAATAGCGATATCAAACTGATCTCTGACAAAACGGATCGTCTGCATCAGTTCATCAGTTTCCTGCGGATTCATACCGGCAGCCGGTTCATCCAGCAGCAGGAGTTTAGGATCAGTTGCCAGGGCTCTGGCGATCTCCAGTCTTCTTTGTGCTCCATAAGGAAGCGAAGAAGCTTCGATATCCTTGGCATCATAGAGATTGAAGATCTTTAAAAGCTCTTCTGCTTTTTCGGTGATCTTCTTCTCGTTTTCATTTCTCTTTCTGGTATGCAAAAGCGTATCAAAAACAGAATACGGGTAGAGATTATTCATGCCAGATTTGACGTTATCGATAACACTCAGATCCGCAAAAAGTCTGATATTCTGGAAAGTTCTTGCCACGCCGGCCTTGTTTACTTCGACCGTATTCATTTTAGCGATATCCTGACCGTTCAGGATGATATTGCCCCTTGATGGTTCATAGACCTTGGTCAGCATATTAAAGACCGTAGTCTTGCCAGCCCCATTAGGACCGATCAGGCCGACTATCTCATGGGGTTCAACGACCATATTGAGATTGTTTACAGCCGTCAGACCGCCGAAGTCAATGCCCAGATTGTTTACTTCAAGAACAGGATTCATTCTCTTTCTCCTTTCTTAAAGATCTGTTTAACTATTTTGTCAGCCTTCTGCTTGAGTGCAGCACTGTTGGTTATCTGCATGACCACGATCAGGACGATCGCATATATCAGCATGCGGTAATCCTGCAAAGATCTCAACAATTCCGGCAGGATGTATAAGACCGTCGTCGCAATGATCGTGCCATTGATATTGCCTAAGCCGCCGAAGACGACATAGACCAGTACCAGGATCGAAGTATTGAAATCAAACTTCGCCGGCTGCAGAGTTGAATAGTTAAGCGCATAAAGAGCCCCCGCCATACCAGCCAGGATAGCTGAAGTGACAAAAGCCAGCGTCTTGGTGCGGGAGATATTGATACCGATCGATTCAGCCGCAATGCGGTTGTCTCTGGCCGCCATAATGGCTCGGCCATACTTGGAATCAATCAGCGAATAGATCACAAATAAGGTAAATAAGATCAGGATTATGCCAAAAGTAAAAGTCGAGATCTTGGCTGTATCCGTCGCTCCCATCGGTCCGGACAGCAGCATCTTGCCATTTTGAAGATTCAGTTCATTGGTCACAAAAGAAAACTGCAGGCCATTTGAATCAAAACCCAGATAGATGTTGTTGATCAGCGATTTGATGATCTGACCGAAAGCCAGCGTGACGATAGCCAGATAGTCACCAGAAAGTTTAAGAACCGGAACGGAAATGATCAGACCGAAAATACCGGCAACGATCGAACCGATAATGATCGAAAGAAGCAGTCTGATGATGTCATTAGTGATAAAGGAAGCACTAAGACCGGAAACACAGACGGCCGTAAAAGCACCGATCGCCATAAATCCCGCATGGCCAAGCGAGAGTTCACCCGAAAAGCCGACCACGAGGTTAAGTGACAGGCCTAATACGATGTAACAGCAGGTTGGAACTAAAAGGCTCGTGAAAAGACGCGGGATCCTGATAGATTTGGACAGGATCTCGATAATTATATAGACAGCGATCACCAGCAGAAAGCTGATGGTTCGGCTGCGATTCTTTTTTGAAAAAAGATCAGACATGAAGTTTTTCATCTTACACCTTCACATTCTCTTTCTTGCCCAATAAGCCAGTCGGCTTGATTAACAAAACAACGATAAGGACGGCAAAAACGATCGCATCGGAAAGCTGGGTCGAGATATAGGCCTT
>CADCOR010000058.1 GCA_902803055.1 uncultured Erysipelotrichaceae bacterium | reverse complement strand
ATTAATCAGTGATCTTGAAGAATACAGAGACAAATTGGATGAAACAGAAAAAGAGGGATACCTCAGCAAGATTGAAGAATGCAGAAAACAGCTGGAAATAATCAAGGAAATGAAAGCCGATGAACTGCTTAAGAGCTGTGAGATGATCATCGGCAAAGTGGTGCTGCTGCAGAGCTCTCTGCAGGAAGCGGCTCAAGGTTCAGCACAGCTTGCCGCAGGCTTGGTCAAGATAAAAGAAGGAACAAGTGCGCTGTCCTCTAATGGCTGCAGTGTGAACCTGGGGGCAAAGCAGCTGGTTAAAGCAGCCAAAGAATTTGATGAAGGCATTAACAGCTTCATCAATGATGATCTCGATGATCTGCTTAAACTTGGCGGAGCATCTTTGAGCGATGTTGTGGGCAGACTTAAAGCAATCAAGAAGATCGATCAGAATTATGGCTGTTTCTCCGGTCTGAAAGAAGGTCAGAAAGGCAAGAGTGTCTTTATCATTGAAACAGCAGCGATCAATTAAAACCAGACGATCGCTTAAGCAGATTAAAAGACGCAAAGATCAGTCAGCAGGATCCAGTTCGTAGCGGATGTAATGAGAGACTTTATCACCTTTTCTTAAGATCGGCAGGATGTACTTATCGCCATAGTTTATAGCGTTTGGAAAAAACTGACATTCAAGTGCCAGGCCGCCATAGCCTTCATAGGGAACACCATCCTTGCCGGTATCGGTATTGAGACTTGAAGCAGTATACAGATGCATGTCCGGAAGATCTGAATAGACAGACAGTTTCAGTCTGTCGTTTTTAAGTTCGGCCATCAGCTTTTCACCCATTGTCTCAAAGACGTAGTTGTTGTCGATGTTGTCGATTTCCTTGAGGTTGTCTGCGATAAGTCGAAACTGTGTAAAGTCATATGGCGTGCCATTGACGTCTCTTACCTCATCAAGGCTCAGGCCGACATCATCGGCAGGTGCATATCTGTCGGTATAGATGCGCAGATATTCGTCTTTGATCGTTTCATCACCCAGATTGAAATAGGAGTGATTGGACATATTGAAAATGGTATCTTTATCGCTTTCCCCGGAATATTCCCAGAGCAGTGTGTTGTTTTCAAGCTTGTATCTTACAGAGGCTTTGAGGTTTCCCGGGAAGCCTTCTTCACCGTCTATAGATAAATAACTGAAGACGACCTCATCATCGCTCTTAGAGACGGTTTCCCACTTCTTGAACGCAAAGCCGTTTCTGCCGCCGCCGTGAAGCTGATTGCCATGATTATTCTCACTGAGCTGGTATGTTACTCCATTAAGGGTAAAAGAAGCATTGCCGATCCTGTTGGCATTGCGTCCGATACTGGCACCGAGGTTGAATTCATTGCGCAGATAATCATCATCGCTGTTATAGCCAAGCACGATATCCTGAGAGCTCTTCTTGTCGATGAATCTGACCAGGGTTGCCCCTAATTCACTGACTTCAACTTTCAGATAATCGTTTTCCAGAACATGTCTGGCATAAGTGGTTTTCTGATCATTCTCAGCTTCGACAGGAGCTGGCTGATCTGTCGGTTCTTCGACTGGCTTTTCATTGTCCTTGCCAGTACAGGCGGCCAGGCTGATAAGCAGCATTATGGCTAATATTACAGTAATTATTTTTTTCATCTTATATATCTCAACATGAGTAAACAAACATTCGGAAATTATCTGCTGCGTCTGTCTCTGGCAGCGTTCTGATAGTATTCAGCTTTCTCTTTATACATCTTTTCATCTGACTGCTGCAAAAGGGCATCGATCGAATCGGCACCATCGCTGATATGAGCGCAGCCGATAGAGCAGTGATAAGCAGTCTCTTCGACATTCTTTCTGAGTTCTTCCACGAGCTTAAACATCTCATCTTTTGAAGTCTTGCGGCAGACGATGACAAATTCATCACCGCCGACCCGATAGCACATCTGGCGGCTCTTTAAGGAGCGCTGGAAACTTAAAGCCAGACTGCTCAGTGCTTCATCTCCGGCGGCATGACCATAATTGTCGTTGATATCCTTAAGTCCATCCATATCGATCGAGATAAGGCCGCTGATGTTTTCGGGATCATTTTCGACATCGGCATAATAGGCCTGACGGTTCAGTAATCCGGTGAGCGAGTCTTTCTTGGTCAGCTGCAGGATCGAGAAGACGTAATAGACATAAAGCGCTACAGCGATGGTCGAGCAGAAGATGTGGGAATAGTCCTTGCCATAGATAAAGGGCAGTACCAGTCCGGAACCAAAGGCAAAACCTAAAAAGGCGATCGGGATCATTTCCAT
>CADCOR010000057.1 GCA_902803055.1 uncultured Erysipelotrichaceae bacterium | reverse complement strand
CTATACGGGCAAATTCACAGCCTGTTTTTCCACACCTGGTACAGCTAAAGGTTCTGCCTTCAGCAGCTGCCTCCAGACGTTCACGCGTCCGCATATACAGTTCCAGAGATTTTTTATCTATAGCTGTTGACGTACCTCGGCTATCTCTTCAAGCTTTTCTTCATTGATTTTATTTTCTTCCGGCATCATAACTCTTCCTTTTCTGATCCATGTTCGTTTTATATTACAGCTTTGTTGTTAATTCCTGTCTGTTCCGATCCTGACTTTCTGACCTTTCAGAATTTCTTCTATCCCGGCTTTTACCTGTTCTTCTTCATCCCTGCGTTTATAAGGAATGATGATATCCAGAAAATAGGTATTGAGCTCCTTATTGTAATGAAAGTCATGGAAAGCGATATCATGTTCATCAAGATAGGCTTTGACTTCCTGCTTATAGTTCATGATCTTCTTGTTTTCGGTATATGGATCAGGATGCAGGCTGAGTTCTGTCCCTGTTTCCTCCTTCACTTTCAATTCAATGACTTCCAGCTGATCATGAACTTTCTTGAGCGTCAGTTTCTCATTGATCTCCACATCGCAGCTGCCATAGATCTTCTGGCCATAACTGTGTAAACGCAGATCGTGATGACCTTTTATCCCTTCGGCCTTGTTCAGGATATCCTCGATCTTTTCATATAAGCTTTCATCAACCTTCTCACCCAAAAGTGTTGATGAGTTTTTGACTAAGATCCTGATGCCGTTGTAGATGATGAAGAAAGAAAGACACAGACCAATCAGGGCATCAAGCGGGAAGGTAGTCAAAGGGCTGAAGATATAAGCCAATAAGACGATAAGTGTCTGGGTTACATCACTTAAGGAATCAACTTTCTGCACTTCCATCGTCGAAACTTTCGTCTTTTTATAGATGCGATCAAAATAGAAAGCCATGAACAGTTTGATCATGATCGCCAGAAGCAGGATCGGAATGATGAAAGGTTCTCTGCTTAATGGTTTAGGATCTCTTAAACGGGCAATACTTGAAGTAAACAGATTAAAGCCCACACTGATGATCATCAGCGAAATGGCTTGCGACATCATATATTCAAAGCGTCCATGACCATAAGGGTGTTTCTCATCAGCGGGTTTGCTGGTGAGATAGTAGCCCGCCAGGATCAGCAGGGCATTGCCGATATCGGAAAGATTGTTGAAGGCATCCGACAGGATGGAAAGTGAAGAGGATCTGCAGGCGGCAAAAAACTTGCTCAGACACAGAACCGTGTTCAGCAATACCGTGATAATACCTGTCTTATTCAATGACTTCTGCTGTTCATTCATTTCTTTAATTATAGTCCCTAAAAAACATTACTGAGCGGTAATGATCTGCCTAGGATTGCCTCTATCATTATCAGTGTGTATTCGATCTGAACTTCAGCGAATTCGGCAGCTGCGAATTCTTGTGATACTGATATGAATAATTGCCGGTCTCATTTCTGAAGATCATCATCGCCAGCGTGCTTTCACTCATCGGATCATAGCTCTCGCCGTTATATTTGACCGTATAATCGATCGCATTTTCATCATAGAAAAGCGTGAATCTGACCTGGGCATCCTTCTTGTGCGTCAGCACCGTCTGAATGATCAGCTCTTCATATACGGAAATAATATTGTTCAGAAGATTCTTATCGAGCTTTAAGGAAGCGGCGTAGGTCTGGATCGAATTATCCAGTGCTTCAAGATCGTAATGTGTTCCCTCAAGATAGAGTTCCAGTACTTTCTGATTGGAAACGAAAGCTTTGGTCTTGGAACGCTTCGGATGATCAAAGATCTCTTCCGGTGTGCCTTCTTCAAAAATTTCACCCTCATCGATATAGAAGATCTTGCTGGAAACATTGCGGGCAAACTTCATGTCATGGGTGACAATGATCATCGTCGTGCCGTTTTCATGCAGCCAGCGGATCGTGTTCTCAACTTCGGAAACCATGGTCGGATCAAGGGCAGAAGTCGGCTCATCAAAAAGCAGCACTTCCGGATCCATGACCAGAGCTCTCGCGATTGCCACACGCTGCTTCTGACCGCCGGAGAGCTGATGCGGATAATGCTCGTCGTGATTGGCCAGACCCAGATTTTTAAGAATGGAGATCGCCTTGCTTCGGGCTTCATTCTTGTCTGTACCGAGAATATCGATCTGCGGCAGGACAAGATTGTCAAGGACCGAAAGATGATTGAACAGATTAAAGGACTGGAAGATCATGCCGACTTTCCTTCTTAACAGCTTGAAATCATAGCCTGGCGCAGTTATCTCTTCATCGTTATAGAAGATCTTTCCGCTGGTCGGCGTTTCCAGACCATTGATCATTCTTAAAAGTGTTGATTTGCCTGTTCCGGAAGGACCGATGATCGTTGCCACATCGCCATCATTGACTGTCAGATTGACATCGATGTGCGGTGTGACATTGACAAATTCTTTACGTATATGTTCAAATCTGATCATTGTATTTCACCTTCCGTTCTATATAGGCTTTCAATGGAATTCTGATCAGAAAGATCAGCAGACTGCAGGTCAGGTAGTAAAGCAAGGCAACGACGATCAAAGGGAACAAAGCGTCATAAGTACGTCCCCTGATGATGTCGGAAGCTCTGGTGACATCGGTAACCGAGACATAGCCGACGATCGAAGTGTTCTTGATCAGAGCGATGATCTCATGCAGATAGGAATCGGCAATCGTCTTCAAGGCCTGCGGCAGGATGATATGGAAGAAAGACAGCCATTCACCATAACCCAAAGCCAAAGAAGCTTCTTTCTGGCCATAATCAACAGCTTCGACACCGGTCTTTAATAAAGCGTAGACGGTGTTGCCGAAGATAAAGGTAAAGCCGACGATACTGACGATCGTGCCGTTGAGCGAAGAAGTCTTGAAGATGACATAGAACAGGATCATCAGCAGCACTACCGCCGGCAGCTTGGCCAGGATGCGCTGATTGAGATCCAGCAGATTTCTGATGAGACTGTTTCTTGTCGAAAGAATATAAAGCAGCAGACCGAAAAGCGTACCGGCCACGATCGAACATAATGAGATCTCGATCGTAGTAAGGGCGCCATTGAGCAAAAGCAGATAGCGGTCTTCTTCAATGAAGTTCTTATAGATGCTGTCTTTTATCGCGGTAAACAGATCGCTCTTGGCGGCCTTATTTCCGTTGCTTATCATGACCACATCACGTCCCGAATAAGTCGGTGTGGTAAAGCTTACGCTCTTGGCTCTTTCCGGAGTGATGAAGATGCCGTTAAAGCCAATGTCGTATTTGTTCATGGCAACTGCCGTCAGCAGCGCATCAAAGCTCACGGTATTGATCTCCAGATCATAGCCGTATTCACTGGCGAATTCATAGAGCAGTTCAACTTCATAGCCTTCAAACTTGCCATCAGCCATGAAAGAGAATGGTGCTGCATCGGGAGTAGTTACACAGCGAAGGGTGCCGTTTTCACCGCTTAAACTGAAATCGGCTTTCTTGCGTCCGGTCGCTTCAGGATCGATCCACTTCTTCTGCAGTTCTTCCAGATGGCCATTGGCCGTGATCTTGGCGAGATACTCATTAAACCTGATCAGCTTGTCTTTGGCATTGCTCGAAAAACAGATGCCGTAGTCAACCGAACCGACTGCTTCATTCAGATAAGTTACGCCTTCATTCGCCTTGACCATCATCATGGCGACCGGTTCATCAGAAACAAAACCGACGATCTTGCCGCTGCTTAAGCCCAAAAGCAGTTCTGAACGTGAGGAGTAATAGATTATCTGTGAATCAGGGAAACGCTCAGCGATGAGCTCATCAAAAATGGAACCGGACATGCAGCCCATGTTCTCACCATTAAGCTCTGACAGATCGCTGAAGACCTTGATCTCCTCTTTTTTGCCGCAGCCGCTCAGCATTGCCAGCATCAGCAGCAGCATTATCAATCCTTTTTTCAACATTGATCTTCTCCAGTCAAACAATTAATAATATACAGTTATTACTATTATAATTGATGTCTTTAAAGATAGTAACAGCAGCTTGCGGAACAACACGATCAAGTCATGTTATTATTAGGACAGATAAATCAAAGAAGGTAAACAATAATGTCATTAAGCAGAAGATTAACCATATCACTTATGATCATCTGTATGATCATCGGCCTGAGTGCCTGCAAAAAAGAAACTGTGTCTGTGCCGCCTGGCAGTTCAGATGAACTGTTCAAAGAGACAAAGTATGGCGAAGTCAGATATGTCTTTCAGATGGATGGCGATATCTACATGATCGATCCGGCCTACCGGCTGGACTATTTCGGATATGATCTTGAAGATGGCCGTTTCTATGAACTGACAGCCGATATCACCTATCTTAACGGCGGTGTTGCCGGCTATGTCGATTTCCCGCAGATCGACAAGGTGCTTGACTGCAAGGAAGTCTCGGCTTTCGATCTCAATCTGCCATCAATAACCCAAAAACGCTATGGGCTGACTTTGATCGGTGATTATGGCCAAGGCGACATCTTCCTGCATGAATATTTCAAGATGGCTGTCTGGGAAGATGGAAAATGGATCTGGCAATACGATAAGCAGATGGAAAAGGACGATGGAACTCTCGTCTGCTATCGAAATGATGCAAATATGGAAGACATCGAAAAAGGCATTGCCGAAGGTGTTTTATCCTGCGGAGAATACTTCGTGATGCCAGCTTTAGCCAATTAATAGTTTTTTAAAAACAAAGTCCTCTTTTCTTTCTTCATGAGAGCCATTGACTGCTGTTGAAGTTAAGAAAAGAGGACTTTTATTATTCGGCTGAGTATAAAAGATCTGACCCTGCGGCCAGATCTTCATGATTAATTGGAAGCGGATGCTGATGAACTTGAGCTGACGTTTACACTGCCTGAGCTTGATGGCATGTAAGGTACAAGCTTCTGAGCCATATCATGAGCAGTAAGTGTCTGTAAGAAGACTTTGCCCGGACCGGTAAGTGTCGTTAAGAACAGACCCTGACCGCCGAAGAAGATATTCTTGACACCAGCTACTGATTCAACATCATACTGAACTGTCGATTCAAACAAGGCAACGTGACCGGTTTCGACCTTGATCTGCTGGCCTTCAGCCAGATCGAGCTCTACAACGGTACCATCGATTTCAGCCAATAATGTACCTTCGCCAGAGAATTTCTGTAAGATAAAGCCTTCACCACCAAGCAGACCGGCCCAGAAATTCTTGTTGACTGTCGCATCGACATTGACACCCATATCAGCGACTAAGAACGCTGATTTCTGTGCAAAATATTCATGTTCTGCATCTATATCGAATGCTTTGATCGAACCTGGGAAAGAAGATGAGAAAGTGATCTTTGATCCATCCTGTTCTGATCTGTGAGTAACAAACATCAGGCTGGCACCGGAGAACATTCTGCCGATTGATTTGAGCAGACCGCCTTCGGCATTGGTTTCCATGGTGATGTTGGAATCTGCCCAGGCCATCGCACCTGATTGGGTTCTGACTGCTTCACCGGCATTCAGCTCGACATTTACAGCCGGGAAAGAACCACCGATAATTTCATATTTCATGTAGTAGACCTCCTATTTAAGATAATTATAATTTATTCTGCTTCAAATATATAGCGAGCACCTGAATATCGCTCGGATTTATGCCGGAGATACGGGAAGCCTGTCCCAAAGAGGCCGGTCTGATCTTGTCGAGCTTGGCCCTGGCTTCCAAAGCGAGATTGTCGAGATGCAGATAATCGATATCATCTCTTAAGCGGATGTTGTCCATCTTTCGCATCCTGTCTGCTTCCTTGCGGGCTTTCTCAATATAGCCTTCATACTTGATCTCGATCTCGACCTGAGCTATTATCTCCTCCTCGTAGTGAACACCCATGTATTTTATGAGTTCCTTCAAAGAGACACCCGGTCTTTTCAGCAGTTCATAGCCATTGTGGGAACCGGTCTCATTTTCAAAGCCCAGAGTCTTCAGATATTCATTGACGCCGCTGTCTTTGGCGATCTTTTCATTTTTGAGATCTTCCTTCAATGAAGCTATCTCATTCATCTTGCCCAGATACTTCTGATATCTTTCTTCACCGATCAGTTTATTTTCATAGCCATACTGGATCAGACGCTGATCGGCATTGTCATGTCTTAACAGCAGTCTGTATTCAGCGCGGGAAGTCAGCAGACGGTAAGGTTCATTTGTACCCTTCGTTACCAGATCATCGATCATGACACCGATATATGATTCATCTCTTTTCAATATCAGAGGCTGTTCACCATCAAGTTTCCGGCGCGCATTGATGCCGGCGATCAGGCCTAAACCGGCCGCTTCCTCATAGCCGGAAGTGCCGAGGATCTGTCCGCCGATAAAGAGGTTTTCGATCTTCTTTAATTCCAGCGAAGCTTTTACCTGCAAAGGATCGATCGCATCATATTCGATCGCATAGGCATATTTTATTATTTCAGCCTTTTCCAAACCGATCAGAGAATGAACCATCTTTTCCTGAACATCTCTAGGCATCGATGTTGAAAAGCCCTGTACATAAGTCGTATTGAGAGAAAGCGACTCCGGCTCCAGAAACAGCTGATGTCTTTCCTTATCCGCAAAGCGCACGACCTTGTCTTCGATCGATGGGCAATATCTTGGTCCGACACCTTTGACAACTCCCGAATACATTGAAGAACGGTTAAGATTTTCTTTGATTATTTCCAAAGTCTCAGGTGTCGTATACGTCAGATAGCACGGTATCTGTTCAGCAACAGGACGCACCTCTTCTTCCTTTGTCTCTTCCGAGAAATGTAGGAAATAGTCGGCACCCGGTTCGTATTTGGTTTTTGAAAAATCGATCGAAGAGGTCAATACTCTAGGCGGTGTACCGGTCTTGAGTCTGAACAGCTTGAGTCCCAGCGCTGATAACGAGGCTGACAGATTCTTCGTCGTCTTGTCGCCATCGGGTCCTTCCGATCTTGTATCGGAAGAGATCATGACGGTCGATGCCATATAGGTACCGG
Source organism: uncultured Erysipelotrichaceae bacterium (assembly GCA_902803055.1). GTDB lineage: Bacteria > Bacillota_I > Bacilli_A > Erysipelotrichales > Erysipelotrichaceae > Colivicinus. The sequence goes on along the minus strand of CADCOR010000057.1, from coordinate 3,075 downwards.
TCGTCAGGATGCAGGCCTTCGCTTCAATGATGCCGTGATTGGCCAGTCTGACGGCCTTAAACACATCATCTTCACAGATCACTTCTTCAACGATATCTTCAATGACTTCAAGATTCTCAGTCGCCAGGCAGAGTCCCTTCATCGTTTTTGAATACTCCAGCTTATCAGACTGCACGCGCATGTTCCAGACACCGGGACCTTTGGTCGTATTCAGCATCTTGAACTGCAGAGCCGTCTTATCGGCGATCTTAGGCATGACGCCGCCCAAGGCATCGATCTCTCTGACCACTACGCCCTTAGCCGGTCCGCCGATCGAAGGGTTGCAGGGCATCTTGGCAATGTGATCAAGTTTGATCGTAACTAAAACGGTGTCTTTGCCCGCATGAGCTAAAGACATCGCTGCTTCAACACCCGCATGACCTGCCCCGACAACGACACAGTCACGCATTAAAGATACCTCTGATCTTTTCATAAGTAAGCATCATATCATCATAATGGACTCTTACATCACCATAAGTTTCATATTCAAGATCCTCATAGACCTCTAACAGCTTCTCATACAAAGGGAAAAGACACAGCTCTCCGGCTAAAACATAAAGTCCCTTGACCGCATCCTTGGCTAAGGCATAATCCTCGTTTTCCAGCATCACTTTCAGATCTTTGAAGAACTCATCGGCTAGATAAGCATTTACGGTCTCTTCATAGACATTGATGTCCGGAAACCTTTCAATGATGAGGTCATAATTCAGACCACAGCTTCTGTATTTGTTTTTCATCGTTTCCATTATAAGCCCTTCAGGCATCAGATACATAAGCTTTAAAAAATAATGATAAAATCATATTATGCTTCAGATCAGGCATATATCCAAGACCTACCGGACCGGCGAACTGGTCCAGCAGGCACTTGATGATGTTTCTTTAAATCTTAGAGACAACGAATTTGTCGCCATTCTTGGTCCATCCGGATCAGGCAAGACGACTCTTTTAAACATCATCGGCGGACTTGACCGTTATGATGACGGTGACCTGATCATCAACAATGTCTCAACCAAGAATTACAAAGACCGCGACTGGGATACCTATCGCAATCACACGATCGGTTTTGTCTTTCAGTCCTATAACCTGATCCCGCATCAGAGCGTTGTGCGCAATGTCGAACTCGCTTTGACGATCGGCGGCATCTCCGCAAGAGAAAGAAAAGCAAGAGCCCTGGAAGCTTTAGAGAGAGTCGGGCTGGCGGAACACGCCCATAAAAGACCGAATCAGCTTTCCGGCGGCCAGATGCAAAGAGTGGCGATCGCCAGAGCTTTAGTCAATAATCCGGATATCCTGTTGGCGGATGAGCCGACGGGTGCACTTGACTCCAAGACTTCCATTCAGGTCATGGAACTGCTGAAAGAAGTTGCCAAGGACCGCCTGGTCGTCATGGTCACGCATAACCCGGAACTCGCCACGACCTATGCCAACCGCATCGTCAATCTTAAGGATGGCCATATTGTCTCCGACAGCAATCCTTTTGAAGTGGATGACCTGCCGCTCAACGATAAGCCGGCCAAGGTCAAAAGACCTCGCATGTCCTATCTGACAGCTTTGTCGCTGTCTTTCAATAATCTGCTGACCAAGAAAGGCCGGACGATCCTGACCGCTTTTGCCGGCTCGATCGGCATCATCGGTATTGCCCTGATCCTCGCCCTTTCCACCGGTTTCCAGAACTATATCAATGATATTCAGGAAGATACGATGTCTTCCTATCCGCTCACCATTCAATCAGAAACTTCCAATGTCTTTGGGGCACTGATCTCTTCACGTATTGAAGCCAGCGGTGAAATCGAAGAAGGTTTAGTCAGGGAACAGATGATGATCACTTCCATGATGAACTCGGTCGGCTCAAACGATCTCAAATCATTCAAACACTGGCTGGAAACCAGTAAGGATCTCTATGGCGATGATCTGACCAATATCAGCTATACCTATTCGGTTGCCCCGCGCATCTATACCAGAGATGTCACCGGTGCCATCGTGCAGCTCAATCCCAATACCCTGATGTCTTCGATCTATTCCGATTCAGCTGTTTCCTTGCTGAGCTCGATCTCTTCATCTTCGGCAATGGGTGTTTTCTCGGAATATGATTTTGCCAAACTGCCTGACGATTGCGAACTGCTCAAGGGCGAATGGCCAGACAGCTATGATGAAGTACTGCTCGTGCTGCCGGATAAAGGAAGGATCGCCGATCTGATGGTCTATTCCTTGGGCTTAAGAGACAATTCGGAACTCAAGACTCTGATCAGCGATGTCATGGCCGGCAATGAATCAAAGATCAAGAATGAGCCGATGACTCTGACCTATGATGATCTGCTCAACGTTAAACTCAAACTGGTCGATGTCTCCGACATCTATAAATACAATGACAAATACGACACCTACGAAGACATGTCCGATGATCGGGTCTACATGAACAATCTTTTTGACGCTTCGGAAACATTGAAGATCACCGGTGTCGCTTATGCGACAGGTGATAATTCATCCATCGCCGGGGTACTGTACAGCCATGATCTGATCGATCACGTCATCTCTTTGGCTTCTTCCTCACCGCTTGTTGCCAAACAGCTTTCCAACCGGGATATCGATGTCTTCTCCGGCAACAGCTTTGATGAAGAAAACAAGAAACAGGATCTCGACTTCAACGATATGATCAGTGTCGATGAAGATATGTTAAAAAATGCCTTCAAGGTAAATATCGATACAGATGATCTTTCTTTTGATATGCTGTCAGAGGCACAGATGCAGGCCATCGTCATGAACTCCGCCAATACGGCAGCCCAGGCGATCGTCAACGGTCCGGATAAAACAACGCTCATTTCACTGTTTACTTTACTCAATTCGACCATCCTGAACAATACCATAACAGCCTATGAAACCTTGCCCGATGTGATCAGAGAAGTGACAGTCGAAGAAATCACGACTAAGCACCTGATCCTGGATGATGAAAAACTGGCCTTGGTCAGACAGGGTATTACCGGTGAAAACTACAAGATTGCATTAAACAACATTCTCAACAATCTGCCGGAAGGCATG
>CADCOR010000056.1 GCA_902803055.1 uncultured Erysipelotrichaceae bacterium | reverse complement strand
GTGTGCTGTATTGATTATTATCTGTTGAATCGATCATTTACTTTTCCTTTTTTCCGCTGTCATTGAAGGATTATACACTACAGATGCCGTTTCCTTTCGCGATACAGGCTGAAAAAATATAATGCCTCATTTTTTTCAGCAGCGAACCTTTCAAATTCATTTTAATATTGATTATTTGCAAAAACGCCATGTATACTGACAGTTTACTTATCAAAAGAAAATCTATCTGCTATAGTAATGACGTAAAGGAGAAGAAAACACATGAAGACAGATATTTTCAGCAGATTATATTGGTCAACTCAGCATAGTGATCAGCAATCAATATCAGAATGTATTGATATGTTTTTTAACGCTTCTGTTTCAGTGTGTTTGAGGTGCTCCATCTAGGACCGGTCCCGGATCATCTTTCTGCAGATATAAACCGCTTGCTGAATCAGAAGATAAACAGTAAGCGGTTTTTGTTTGAAAGGAAGTGATCAGAATGTACTTAAAAGTAAGGATCGATATGATCGGGACAGGAAACAATATCTCCCGTCTGCGAAAGCTGAACAGCTTATCTATCAAAGATATTCAGGAAGCAATGGGTTTCAATACACCGCAGGCAATCTATAAGTGGATCCGCGGTGAAGCGATCCCTAGTGTTGACAATCTCGTTATTCTATCGGAACTGTTCAACACAACGATCGATGAGATCCTGGTAAAGACAAAGTGAGAGCATCAGCTCTCTTCAATAGTTCGGTTTCGTCTAAAGGCAGGATACATGACTCTGACTCATGTGATGGTGGTTCAAGTCCATCAACCGAAGCCAAGATACTGCATGTCCTTCATGCAGCGCCAATTATCCTGATAGTTCAAAGGCAGAACAATGGTCTCCAAAACCATTGATCTTCGTTCGAGTCGAAGTCAGGATGCCATAAGGTTCTGTAGCCAAGCGGAAAAGGCAGGGGTCTGCAACACCCCGATCGTGAGTTCAAATCTCACCTGAACCTCCAGATATTTCTTTGTCGTCTAAACGGTCAGGACAACAGGCTTTGACCCTGTAGATCTGTGTTCAAATCGCAGCAAAGAAGCCAGCATAAACAGTTCCTTGAAATAGCTTATCACTGTTCAGTTTCATCATTCTCAACTAACGGTGTTTTATCGATCTTGCGATACTTCCGGTCCGCAAAGGCAAAGAAACTGTGCAGATCAGCTCTCAGATCAGCAGGCTCCAGCACAATCGCATTGGAACCCATTCTTGAAAAATACTGAAAGGCCTGTGACCTTGAACAGTCAAAATAATAGATGTCTCCTTCCGTTTTGAAGTATGGCGGTCTGTGCAGATACATGGATTTGTACAGTTTAATTCCTCTTTCCGTAAGTCTGACCTTGATCGGCACATGCGGCTTCTTGACTTCATAGGAATACTGCGGTCCGTATTTCGCCATGCGATCAAAGACTTCGATGATCGGCCCGGTCAGATCTCTTGTTTCATTAAGTATCTTGACCTGTCTGATCCTGCCCATCCTGAAACTGTAAGGGTAATTGTTGTATTTGCACAGCAGATAATTGAACAGTTCCTCTTTCGAATTGGCAATCATATATGGCGAAACGATATGAGGTGCATCATTGTTTTTTGTTGTAAAGTAGATTTTTCTGTCCTTTTCGATTGCTTCACTGATCAGATCGAAATTCTGTTTGAAGATGATCGTTTCTCTTTTGTCCTGAGGAAGAAGCGCATAGGAAGCAAACATATTGCGGAAGTAATTGGACAGTGTTGAATTGCCCAGCAGACAGTTCTGGATATAGTCGATATCATCAGCTGATTGCCTGGTCGGCTTGATCGAAATGGAAATATCGTATCTCTCCTTATCCAGCTGATAAGTTCTGATATCGACATACTGCAGAATATCCCCGGCAATATCGCTGATATCCTGTTCAGGAAGAGAAGATCGGTCCCTGATCGAATCCTTGATATGTGAAAAGATCGTGCTCTGATTCTCTTCATACTGCTCATAGTAATTGACGATCAAAGTATTATAGAACTCATTTCTGTTCAAAGAACTGTCTTTTTTGAAGAATTCAAAGCGTTCCATGTCTTTCAGAAGGATATTGTTTACACTTTCCGGAATGTAGATCTTTATTTTTTCTTCCATGATCAGTCCTCTATATGATAATGGTACACCATAAGGGGTCAAAAAATTAAGCAAAAATCTTCAATATGTTCGGTAAATACTATTTCTTCGGGGGTCAAGATAAAGTTTAATCTGACAATTTTATTTCAGATTTGCGATTGATAAGATGAAATTGTCCCAAGGGACTATACAGACACATGCAGCAATGACAAAGATCACTCATGAAACCATTCATTTGATTCAAAAGTGTCTGGTCAAAGACGTTTACAGCAAATCTTAAGAGATCCCGCTCTATGGTAAAGCACCCGGCATTTAACCGGCCATCAGCAGGTTCGAATCCTGCGAGCAAAATAAACGTCTTGAAAAGATCTCCGGGCTGGCATTGCCACCCGGGGTCAGAAAACAAAGATGCCTGCCGCAATACATAGGATTCATTCAGCACAAATGGAAATACGGCATCTTGTCATAACGGCACGCACAGCGATACACGATCTCTAATGAGGGGCAGGATTATTCAATCCTGTAAGTGCCGTGATAAAGAATTAAGGAGGATTTAACAGCCATGACATTATTAAACAGCATCATGAAAAACCAAAAATATACTTATACTGAAAATGGTGCTCTGGCCTTAAACAGCACCGACAATGCCTTAGTCGATCTTTTCGCTGTCTGCGGAGCCCTGCGAAACAGGAGTGAAAGTGACACGCTGGCGATGTTTGGCAAAGCGATGGTCGAGGACAGGCTTATTGCGACCAGAATGGCTTTCTATACCAGAGATGTCAGGGGTGGTCTTGGTGAAAGACGCACCGGCAGGCTTATGCTTAAATATCTGGCTGACAATTACCCGGCCATCTTCAATAAAAACATTGAATATATTGCGGAATACGGCCGTTATGACGACCTGGTCTATCTGCTTTACGATGCGCCTGAACAAATCATCAGGCTCATCCGCAAACAGCTGAAGCAGGACATTGAAAACAGAAACAGAAGGGAGCCGATATCCCTTCTGGCCAAATGGCTGCCTTCCGTCAATACGTCCAATCCTGAAACGGTCAAAAAGTCCAGGGTTATCACCAAAAAACTGGGCATGAGCGAAAAGGTCTACCGCAAAACACTTTCTGACCTACGCAGCTACCTGCGTGTCGTTGAAGTGGACATGTCAGCCAAAAACTTTGCGGACATTCAATATTCGGCTGTTCCTTCCAAAGCCATGAACAATTACCGTCATGCCTTTATGCGCAATGACGAGCAGCGTTTCAGTGAATATCTGAACAGCGTTGAAAAAGGTGAAAACAAAATCAATTCAGCGGTGCTGTATCCCTATGACATCGTTGAAAAATATCTGTACCAGTCTCATGGTGACGACAAGGTACTTGAGCAGCAGTGGAAAGCATTGCCGAATTATGTTGAAGGCGAAAACAACTTTCTCATCATGGCTGATGTTTCCGGTTCGATGTCAGGCCGGCCAATGGCAACCTCTGCAGGTCTGGCCATGTATTTTGCGGAAAGGAACAAAGGACCTTTTGCCAATACATTTATGACTTTTTCTGCAAGGCCTGAACTGGTAACAATCAAAGGCAATACCCTGTATGAAAAAATCAGGTATATCATCAATGCGAACTGGCAGATGAATACCGACCTTGAAGCTGCATTTGAGCTCCTGCTCAATACGGCAGTCGAATACAATACGCCGAAAGAGGAAATGCCTTCCTCAATCGTAATCATTACCGACATGGAAATCGATCACTGCGTAAAGGGCAGCTGGCTGTTCTACGACGACATGAAAAAGCGTTTCGAAACAAACGGCTACGAACTTCCGAATATCGTCTTCTGGAATGTCAATTCCCGAAACAGCACTTATCACGCATCCTATGACCGCAAAGGCGTACAGCTTGCTTCAGGCCAGTCGGCAAGCGTCTTTGAATCACTTATCAAAGGTGTTAATCTTACCCCATACGAATATATGCTTTCAGTAATCAATACCGAAAGGTACGAAAAAATAACTGTCTGATCAGGCTTCTGCCCTGATCGGGCAGAAAAAGAAAGGACAATACGATATGTACAGAATAAAAGGAAAATACAATGAAGCGATCGTCTATGCTTCAGCAATTGAAGAAGCAGCTATGGAACAGCTTCAGACATTATGCGACATGGAGATCTACAAAGATTCAAAGATCCGCATCATGCCTGATGTCCACGCCGGCGCCGGCTGCACGATCGGTACGACCATGACCCTGCATGGTGCAGTTACGCCAAACATGGTCGGTGTCGATATCGGCTGTGGCATGGAAACTGCCATGATCAAAGAGAAAGAAATAGACTTTGAAAAACTTGATCAGCTGATCAAAGAGCAGATTCCTTCCGGCATGAATGTCAGAAGCAGAAAACATATCAATGCCGATAAGACTGACGTCTTTAATTTGAAATGCCTTAACAGAGTTGAACAACTTGAAAAGGAACTTAAAGCCATCGGTACATTAGGCGGCGGCAATCACTTCATTGAAGTGGATAAGGATGAGCAAGGAAATCTTTATATCGTCATACACTCAGGTTCAAGACACTTGGGCAAGGAAGTTGCGGATATCTATCAGGATCTCGCATACAAGCAGATCAATGGCATGAGCAAGCAAGAGATCCGTAAAAAGATAGACGAGCTCAAAGCACAGAGAAAGAAAAATGAAATCGAAGCTATGTTTCTTGAACTGAAAAAGAACACGTTCAATAGCATCCCGAAAGATCTTGCCTATGTTCAAGGCGAACTGTTTGATGACTATATCCACGATATGAAGATCATGCAGGAATTTGCGCAGATCAACCGCAAGACGATGATGGAAATAATCATTGAAGGCATGGATCTTACTGTCCTCGAACAGTTTACGACCATTCATAACTACATCGATACGGAAAACATGATCCTGAGAAAAGGTTCGGTATCCGCTCAGAAAGGTGAAAAACTGCTCATCCCGATCAACATGAGGGATGGTTCACTGATCTGTATCGGCAAAGGCAATCCGGACTGGAACTGTTCAGCACCGCATGGTGCCGGCAGGATCATGTCAAGAAGCGAAGCGATCAGAACCTTATCTGTTGATGAATTTGAAAAACAGATGGCAGGCATATATACAACTACCGCCAATATCAGAACGCTGGATGAAAGCCCTATGGCCTACAAAGATATGAAAGATATCGTCGACAACATCGAGCCTACCGCCCAGATCATCAGAGTCATTAAGCCGATCTATAACTTCAAGGCTGAGCAGTAATCTGCTTTAGAACCCAAACCGGTCATCCTGGCCGGTTTATTTTATTCAGCTGCTCTTGAGCTATCTGAAACGTTAAAACTATTCCTGTTTTCAATTAATCATATTCAATATATCTGTATGCTATCATTGAATCAGATAGTTTATATTAAGCAGATCTCATTCCAATTTTTTGACAGTATATTGAAACTGATAAAGAGGTACAGATCATGATAAACAAGGATGAAAACAATACATACCGCTGGATCTATGAGCAGCCAATGCTCAAGAGCTTTTTCCTGCTCTATGAAGTGTGGAGAGTCTTATTGCTGGCGGCTGTTATTATCTGTCTGCTGATGGCCATATTT
>CADCOR010000055.1 GCA_902803055.1 uncultured Erysipelotrichaceae bacterium | reverse complement strand
CTTTTCTCTGATTCAGCTGCTGGTCATCTTTGGCATGACAGAGATCGTGATCAAAACTGCCGCAATAGAGAATTCCCTGTATGAACACAAGCTCAATGTGACGAGAACCGTTCTGGTCTTAGGCTTTGTACTGACGCTGTTATCATCGATCCTGACATATTATATCGATGAGATGTTTGGTCTGGCAGCTACACTGTCTGGTGCCGTGGTACTGGTCTGTGCGGTGATCATGATCATCATGATGTACGGATTCAGGAATGAACTAAATAATGAAGGATCGCTGTGAGGCGATCCTTAATATATTTATTAGGATTTAGCAGACGATTTCGCCGTCTATCATGATGGGCTTGCCATCAGCGGTGATCGTCGGTTTATGAGTGACGATGTCAAAATGCCCGGCTGCATCCTGGCGGCCGCCTAAGCCGCGATTGCGTCCCATCCCGATATGGAAGGTATGGAAGGCTGATTCATCTTCGATATAGGAGATGCCGCGGATCTTCGAGATGCGGTTTAATCCGATGCCGAGTTCTCCCGGTTTGAACATATTATCAGAATTGAAGGATTCAATGTAGCTTAACAGTTTACGGGCATCCTTTCCTTCGCTTTCTGCCGAGATCAGACGGCCTTTTTCAAAGACGATCTTAACGGTGTTTTCAACTGTTCCGATATAGCCGAATGAACCATCGAGATAGAGCACACCGCTGGTCTCATCTTCATTTGGTGCAACGAAGACTTCAAAGGAAGATGAACCGATCAGTCCTTTGCGGGCAGCCCGGCCATTGAAATAGCCCGGAGTGCGACCGGCGATATCAAAATACAGATCGGTACCTTTCTGGGTGGTGATGTGAATATAGCGGGTGCCTTTCAGAGCATTGATGATCCTTCGGGCATCGCGATAGGTCGTACGGGGATCCATCTGAATGAAATCATTTTCCAGCAGAGAACTGCCATCTGAACAGGATAAAGGCAATGAGAGAAAACGGGCGCCATTTTTGACGGCCGTGATGATGGCATTGGTCGTAATGAAGGAAAAGTTGGTGGCACCGATGATGACATTTTCCTTGCTGAAAATATCGGCCATGCTTTCGATGACTTCGCCTTTCTGAATCAGCTGGGAGTTCAGAATGGTGGTTTTCAGAACAGCATCAGCTCCATAAGCCCAGCGTTCTACTGCCTCGGCTTCCCTTAAATGAGTCTCATCAGTAATGAAATGAACCAGTTCATCTTTCTGGACATCCAGCCAGTCATGCAGGATGATGGAAACACCTTTTTCGATATTGATCATGTAAAAATCTTCTTTCTAAAAAAATGATACAATAATTGGGAATCAGATGAAAACAAAAAGATCACTTGAAAAATATGACTATTCAAAACCGATCAAGCTCCTGCAGTTCAAGAGTCCGCGTTTTGATATTATCTTCTATTCAGCGATCCTCAGTGTACTGATGTGTGCGATCATCTATCTGGTTTTTATTCATGACGGCAAGTTCAAGATCGATTTTGTCTTATGGCGCGTGCTGGTCTGCATCCCGCTGATCATGCTGTCATACTGGCTCAGGGAACTGCTGGAAGAATTAAGAATTTATCCCCGTCAGCTGATGAAGAAGCACATCTGGACCATGAAGGAACTGATGGAAATGACCGGCAAAGATGAGCAGGCGACTGAGAAGATCATGAATCATGTACTGGAATCCTGCTTCGTCGTTGATAAGAGCTGTATCAAAAAATAAGGTGTTATTGAAAATATTTTCAAAATTATGAAATATTTGCATGACATCTTTTTTATATTATATAATTGTAGGGAAAAGGGGGAAAAATATTATGCTTATTAGATTAATAGGTGTAGCTATTGTTGTAGTCGGACTTATTTTAAAGTTTGATACCATTGCAACAGTAGTACTCGCTGGTGTCGTCACCGGTTTAGTCGGCGGTATGAGCATTATGGATATCCTGACAACGTTAGGTACTTCATTTGTTTCTCAGAGAACGGCGACTTTATTCGTTCTGACTTTACCGGCAATCGGTATCTGTGAAAGATATGGTCTGAAGGAGAAGGCTATCGACTTCATCCGCAGCATCAAATCTGCCACTGCCGGTCGTGTCATCATTGTTTATGAAGCAATCAGAACAGTTGCTTCAGCTTTCTCGATCAGATTAGGTGGTCACCCGCAGTTCGTACGTCCAGTTGTTGTTCCAATGGCTGAAGGTGCTGCTGTTGCCAAGTATGGTGAAATCACTGATGAAATGTCTGATGTCATCAGAGGCGGTTCAGCTGCTGCCGAAAACTATGGTAACTTCTTCGCGCAGAACTGCTTCATGGGTTCTTCAGGCACACTGCTGATCGTATCTACACTGGTCGGTCTGGGCTATGAACAGGTCAACGCTCTGGAAGTTGCGAAATGGTCAATTCCGGTAGCTGTTATCTCTATGGTCCTAGGTACAGTTAGAAACATCCTGCTGGACAAACAGCTTGACAAAGAAGCCAGCAAAGGAGGAAACAAATAATGACTGCTGCTCAAATTTTAGGTGAAGTATTCTATAGTATCATTGGTTTAGTTTTCATCCTGGTTGGTGTCAAGGCTTTAAAGGATGAGGGCTGCACAAAGAAATATACTACTGCTGCTTTCTGGTTCCTGCTTGCGTTCACATTCATCTGCGGACCATGGGTTCCGAAATGGTTAGTTGGTGCTGCAATCATCATTATGGCTGTTCTTACAGCTATCAATGGTGTTGTACAGTCCAGAAATGATGTACCGGATCCAAAAGAAGTCAGAGCTAATGCTGACAAGTTCGGTTACAAGATCTTCATTCCAGCTGGCTGTATCGCTTTAGTTGCTGTTGTCGGTGCAACTTTAGGTTCAAAGGTTCCGGCTTTATCATGGCTGACAGCCAATAACGCTATCGGTCTTTCCGGTTTAGTTGCTTTATGCGTTGCTATCGCTTTAACAGGCTGTGCTCCAAAATATGCAGCTATTGATGGTGCCAGATTAATGGACAACGTCAATACTACAGGTATCTTACCGCAGCTGCTGTCTGCCTTAGGTGCTCTGTTCACTGCTGCTGGTGTCGGCGATGCGATCTCTTACTATGTATCAATGGTCGTTCCTGACAACAACATCCTGATCGCCTGCTTCGTATACTGCTTAGGTATGGCTTTATTCACAATGATCATGGGTAACGGTTTTGCCGCTTTCTCAGTCATCATGGTCGGTGTTGGTATTCCGTTCCTTATTTCCAAGGGCGGCGATCCAATCATCGTCGGTGCTTTAGGTCTTACTGCTGCTTACTGTGGTACTCTGTGCACACCAATGGCTGCCAACTTCAATATCGTTCCGGCTGCCTTGCTGGAGACAAAGTCTAAATACTCTGTCATCAAGTCACAGATTCCGTTTGCAGTATGCATGCTGCTGATCCACGTTGTCTTACTTTACGTCTTTGCGTTCTAAGGAGAAAATATGAAAGTATTACTTACTGGCTTTGAGCCCTTTGGTGGCGAAACAGTTAATCCTGCAAAAGAAGCAGTCAAACTGGTTAAAGATGAAATCAAAGGTGCTGAGATCGTTAAATGCTACGTTCCGGTAGTGTTTGGTAAAGCAATCGAAACAGTACATGAGGCAATGAAGAAGGAAAATCCGGATGTTGTCTTATGCATTGGTCAGGCAGGAGGTAGATACGAAATAACTCCTGAAAGAGTTGCGATCAACTGCGACGATGGACGTATTCCTGATAATGAAGGAAATCAGCCTGTCGATCAGCCGGTCTTTGCGGATGGTGAGAATGCTTACTTCTCAACTCTTCCGATCAAGAAGATGGTCGAATACATGAAGGCAGCCAATGTGCCTGCTGCTGTATCCAACACAGCCGGTACTTATGTCTGCAACCATCTGATGTATGGCGTCTGCTACTACATCAAGAAGGAATTCCCGAAGGCAATCGGCGGCTTCATGCACGTACCGTTCCTTCATGAACAGGTCATGAACAAGAAAGAGACTGCTTCTCTTTCCAAAGATGACGTCGTTAAAGGAATCGAAGCTTCAATAGAAGCGATCGTCGATTCTTTGAACTGATTGTTCGATGCAAAAGATCCTCTTTATCTAAGGAGGGTCTTTTTTTATGCGCTGTTTGTTTTGAATGTTAGCTTTCTTTAAAATAGATATTAATGAAGAAAAAAGCGATCGAAAAAGCTTTCAGGCAGTCACTGGCGATCTTCCCCGGATATATGGTCTTAGGGACGG
>CADCOR010000054.1 GCA_902803055.1 uncultured Erysipelotrichaceae bacterium | reverse complement strand
GCGTTATACGATCGATATCTTCTGACGGTATAACGCCTTTTGAATTAATATGTCTGAACATTGCAGACCACAGTCTGTTTAAAGGCCTGCCACTGAATGTTTATAGCCTGACCACACAGTGTTTATAGGTATAGCCACTCAGTTATTTAAAAACCCAAAAAATTCCATTCAGGAAACTCAAAAAGCCAAAATTACTAGGCTTCACATTTATGAATTGATGCTAGATCACTCACACAGTTTCACAATGGTATTGGCAGTTCTGATTGTAAGCTTTTCCGTAATGCCATTGGTTGCTGTCTTTTTCCACCAGTTGCACTTCTGATAGAGTTTCCGGTCAAATGTCCAGAAAATAAAGTCTTTATAGATCTCAATTCTTTCAAGTTCAGCAGTCGGCTCCCCTATCAGCTTGCAGATAGCTTCAGGTTTATCATCACTTAAGATAAAGATCAGGTTATCATATAATGCTTTATCGCCATTGTTCCACCATGCAGGAGCATGCGAAAGGATATCCTGCAGTTTATTCTTTTCAATGATGTAAACCGGAATATCCAGATCAAACTTATCCCTGATTAGTTTTGCGATCTTAATTTCAGGTTTTTTAAGATCTGTCGTCAGTTTTATATTACCGCTGTTGAGGTATGTTGAAACATCCGCAAAACCCGCCTGTTCAAGTTCTTTCTTGAGTTCAGGCATACTGATCTTGTTTTTGCCGCTGATGTTTACGCCTCTTAGAAATACAATATACTGTTTCATGATGATCTAGCGGAATAATGACGCTCCCAGTTCAAATGCTTTTTTGCACTCTTGCGGGAAGATGGTATCATGACGTTCCTGTTTCTTTTCAGGATCAAACAGCGTCCACTCCCAATCTGTTTTGCTGTAGTCAGGCAATTGCAATGTATCGCCGCTGATCAGAATTTCGCACGGTCCCACGAAGCGGCTTAAAGTCTGCTTATAGCCTTCCATCATCTGTACATATGATGTATCCGGGGCGTTGCTGGTCATAATCAGCAAGACAGGGATCGGATGTTCATTGCAGCAAGGTGTTTCTCTGTTATAGGTCAGATTCTGAAAGACCAGTCTTTCATATAAGGCTCTGAAGCAGGCAGTAAGCTGACTCAGATAATTTGGTGAACCGATGATCAGACCATCGCTTTGTCTGATGGCATCCAATACCGGTGTAAGTCCATCACGGCAGATACAATGTCCTCTGTTCTGATTCTTTTTGCATCCAAAGCAGGAAATACAGCCCGTGTATTTCTCCAGGCGATATAGATCAAAACGTTCAATAATGGCTCCTGCTGATTCGGCGCCTTTGCTGGCTTCATTTATCAGCGTATCAGTATTCCAGCCTTTTCTTGGTCCTGCATTAACTGCGACTATTCTTTTTCCCATTTTTTGTTCCTATTTATTATAATTTGATCTTCTTTAACTAAATTGTATAAGGGTTCAGATAAAAAAGTACAGAAGATGATTCTGTACTGTCCGATCTAATATATTAAGGGTCAGGCTAATACACGCCTTTGACTTTCTGAGCTTTTTTAACCGCTTCTTCTAAACTTAAGCCAGTGTAATCCTGAGCCGCAAAGAGCCGTCCGCTCTTCTTATCATCGATAAACACACCGACTACGACACCGGGAATGGCACTTTCCGGTTCATTTGGTGCATTCTTTCCGCCTAAATCTGTCCGGCACCAGCCCGGATCAGTAAGTGAGATCATCACATCAGTGCCTTCAAAGTCTCTGCCTAAATCTCTGGTGATCTTGCTTAAGGCCGCTTTGGAAGCGGAATAGGCAGCCTGTTCCGGTTCAAGATCAATCCCGCTGGTCGTATTAACTATCCGGCCATAGCCTCTTTCCTTCATCCCTGGCAGGAAGTGATAAGCGATCATCATCGGAGCTGTCGTGTTGACTCTGAAGCTGACATCAAAATCATAAGCCGGAGTGCCAAGATAATCGCGATGATAAGCAATCTGATAACCGGCATTGTTCAGAATGATATCAACTTTAGTGCCGTAGTTATCGATCTCTTTACACATCTTATTCACTTCATCGACATCCGATAATTCTGCTTCGACTGCATAGACCTTAACACCATGTTTTTTTATTTCTTCAATTACTTTTTCGCAGTTTTCCTTTTTGCGGGCATGGGCAATGATATTGCAGCCTTTATCCGCCAGATATAAAGCCGCCAGATAGCCAATTCCTCTGCTGGCACCTGTTACTAAAGCCCATTTCCCTTCAACATTAAACATAAGTCGCTCCTTTATCGTTTTTAACGATCACCCAGATATTCCAGACATAACATCGTAATATCATCAAACTGTTCACTTTCACCCATGAAATTATAAAGTGAATCGTAAACAGTTCCGATTATTTCCTCAGGTCCCTGATCATTTACACTGTTAAGTGTATCGATTACTCTGACTTTGCCATACTGCTCACCCTGATCATTCTTGGCTTCCATGACGCCATCAGTATAAACAAACAGCTTATCACCAGGATTCAGCTTAAGCTCATAATTTTTGTATTGGACTTCATCCATTCCTCCGATAATAAAGCCGTGCGGATCATTATATAAGTCAAACTTTCCATCAGCTTTATCATAGACAGCAGGATACTCATGTCCGGCATTGGCGGCAATGAGTTTTCCTGAGGATATTTCCAGAATGCCAAGCCAGATTGTCACAAACATTTCCATCCGGTTATTGGCATAAATGGTATCATTAGTCAGTTCCAGTATTTCCGCAGGTGTCTTGCCGATATGTGCGTTGTTTTTTAAGATGGCCTTGGTGATCATCATAAACAAAGCTGCCGGAATACCCTTGCCGGAGACATCAGCGATACTCAGTACCAGATGATCATCATCGATGAAGAAGAAATCATAGAAATCGCCGCCAACTTCTTTGGCCGGTTTCATCGAGGCATACATTCTGAACTCTCTGCGGTCTTTAAATTGGGAAGTGATCCGAGGCAGGAATCCCGTCTGGATCTGATTGGCCATATTCAGTTCGCCGTTAAGTCTTTCCTTTTCGATCGTGAGCTGAGTCAGATGTTCGGTATTATCGACGATCCTTGTCTGCATCGAACGCATTTCCTCATTGAGATATTGAAGTTCGTCTCTTGAATTGACCTCTACCTGACTGATCTTGTCACGCGAATACTGACCATTCTCATCGGCAACAAACACCTGAGCCGCTTTCGTGATTTTGCGGATCGGAGTGATGATATAACGATGCATCAGCGACATTGAGATCAAGGAAATGGCTGTGGTCAATACAAGTACATAGATTATCGAGTTTCTTAAAAACTCCCCATGCGTAAGGAGCTGTTCCGACAGATCGATAGTCATCCAGATTCTTCCTTCGCCGTTGTTTAGTTTAAAACGTCTGCAGCAGGCAAGCATATAGGCATCTTTTACCTGGATCACTTTGGGACTTTCAAAATCCTCCGCGGGTAAAGGCAGGAATGATTCTTCAAGTCCAAAATCGCTGTCTGAAGAATAAGTCTCTTCAACAGCATCGCACGCCGTGATACGATAGACTTTATTATTCTTAACAATTTCCGTACAGATATCATCAAAACCGGCAAACTCCATGAATCGATAAAGATTCATATTCAGCTGATACCAGTCTGTAAACATGTTTTCCGTCTTGGGAATGGTCGGGTTCTGCGAGTTCAGAGATGGTTTGCCGCTCATCCATTCGATCAATCGTGAATTATGAGCAAGCGTTGTTTCTTTGACCTTCCTTAGTTCATCAGTACCTAAAAAAGGCAGAAAATGATCCATGTAAAGAGTCAGCCCATCGGTATTGATATCGATCGTATCAAGTCTTTCGTAATAGGGCTGAATTGCGGAATTTCTATAGGCACGATCAGAGATCGCAATCAGCGACAGCGATATTCCTAACGTGATGACCACTATGAGAATATTGGCTTTAGTAGCCAAAGACAGCGATCCGTGCTTCTTTCTGTTATTGTTTTCTGTCATGTCTATATCTGTTTTTATTATCATCCAACTGTTTTAACGTGTCCATTCTGATAATGGATTTTAATATTACTTTAATAATTCAGCTTCTGAATAATTCTTTGCTTGAAGCAGCCTGCATCTGTCATTAAAAAGCTGTCTGCAGATCGTCAGTTCAAGCTGCTGACGATGATAGAAGTGTTTTATGAGTTCTTCTTCTCCCGAAAGATTCCTGCTTGCAGCATAAGGTGAATTATTGAAATAATCCAGCATCATTTCATACCAGACTTCATTTCCTTTTTCATCTGTTCTTTGCTTTCTTATGATCTCAAAATTGGATTCAATATCATCACTAATCAGATAATAGATCAGATAATCTTTATCCTTCAGTATTTCTTTGAGCTTTGCGTAAAAAGAGATGATCTGTTCATCGCTCATGTTCCGAAACAGGATCATATCTTCAACGATGTTCTGAAACAGTGAACATTCAAAGATCAGTCCATCATCATTGAAGTTTTTAAAACGACTGATGATGATGTTTTTAAACTGCTCATCATCAGTGCGATTATTATATATCTCGCATCTCTCCAGATCCTTATAAAAGTCACTATTATCAGTTCTGATCTTTGTGTAACAGATTATGATATGTTCATCTTCATTTACACTGTTTTGTCTTATTGCTTCACTTAGATCCGGATATCTTTCAAGGATCTGATCATAGGTGTCTTTCTTGACATAAGCACACCAGGCCAATTCGATTGGAGAATAGTCCCCTTCTTTGATCAGACGATATGCAGGATACAATTTAGCTAATTTATCCGTTAAGGTACTCTTGCCAGAGCCCTGTAATCCTTCCACAAACAGATTCATTTATACCCCCATAATCAGCTGAAGAAATATGATCGCACACCAGGATAAACCAGAATGATAATGATCAGCACATAGGCAAGACATTTCAGGATCGCAAACAGGCTTTTACGGCCTTTGAGTTTAAACGATACTGAAGTCAAAGAAAAAACCGTAAAACCCAAGGCAATCAGATAGCTGAATAAACCCTTGCCATTAAAAAGTGCGTAAGCTGTCAGACCTTGAATTATGCCAACCGCAAAAGTTACCCATCCCATTCTGACAGCAAATCTGTCAATGCTGGATTGACTATCAAATCTGTTCATGAAATTATCTGATAATTCCAGAGGATTGAGTTTTCTTCTGCCGCTGGCATACATCAGACCCGTAACTATCGAAAAGACACACAGCAAAGCATAAAATGCTGAACAGGCATAAAGAAGTATCCTCGGCAAAGAAAGATCACTGCTGCGTCTGCTGGTATCGTAGTTCTGATCAAAAAGAACACCATTCAAGACCCAGACATCATTTAGATCAGGATCACCATTTGAATCCTTATTGCAGACTAGATAGTCACCTTTCCCATGAGATACTTCGGAAAGATTGGTGTGCAGTTCATCTCCCCAGGCGGTAAGAACAGTTACAGAGATATCATTCGGCACAAACATCGCGTAATATTTATACGGTGCAGGGATCGTGACGATATCGATATAGGCATCTTTAGGCACAAAATCATCTTTGCTTAAAGAAGATCCATCAGGTTTAGTGTAGGTCGCAATAACTTTCTCCAGTTTTGATGCCCACATTTCATCAGCTGTGCCCTTAAGGACGACCGTTTCACCATCATCTTCAACGGTATAGTCTGTGAGCTCAAATTCGTTGCGGAAAGAGATCTTTTCAGAAACCATCATCGCCTTGATCGTATATCTCTTTTTGCCTGTCAGAAACCACTTTTCCTCGCTTTGCTTGAGATATTCATCAAGACTCATAACTGTTTTGGTCTGCTGATTATCGGCTGCACATGAAGAAAGCGATACTGCAAACAATATCGCCATTAAGATGGTAATAAATTTTAAGATTAAGTTTTTATCAGATGTTTTTGACATATTTACGGTATAAAGGCAGGAATCCGACCCGGTCGGGATTCTGAGCTGGAAGCTGCATGGAGTCATAGCCCGGCAGATGATTTCCTTCTATAAGCAATGGACCGTCTTCAGAGATTGCGACATCCCAGCCGATATATCTGAGCTGCGGAACGATCTGTGCTGCCTCTTTGACCATGGCAACTGCTTCTTTCCAGCATGGAAGCTGATAGCCAAGCAGCTTTGTTCCTGTCATCGGATGGCTGTCAAAAAGATTGCCTTCGATATCAATAGCCGGATAAAGGATCTTGCCGCTGTTCAGATCGATCGGTGTCGACATGCCGCCGGAGTGATGGTTATCAACAGAAGACCCGTTATTGCCGATGCGGATATAGGCAAAGATCAGATCAGTATTCTGTTCATCCCTGATCGTCAGAATGCGATAGGTATTAACTGAGTACGGATAGATCCGGTTGATGTCTTCGTGCTGTTTTATGCATTCTTCTACCAACGGCATTTTGGCAGCAAGGATATAATCATACATTGATCTGACGTTTTCAAAATCCTTCAGATAGATCTTCCTGACGCCATGACCGCCGGTACCATAGACTGATTTGATCATCATTTCATCATGTTTGGAAACAAAAGCTTCAAAATCAGCATATTCGCATTCCGGCAGATACAGCCAGTCACGGTGTACATAATCTTTGAACAGCTTGAGGAATCTGACTTTATTATCGACCAGATCATAATACTCCGGATCATTAAGGAGCCGTACGATCTGATTGTTTTTCATCCGGGTTATATAGGTACTTCTGAGCTCCGGCGAAAGATCATAAAACTGAAACCACTTATAGTCGAGATAACCAGCCCCATATTTGAAACCGCAGTAAATGATGTCAAAAAACAGCCAGATCCTGCTCTTGCCGCTTCGTTTATGCAGTTCATTGATCGTCTGAAAGAAACTCTTGTAGTCAAGAGAAAGAATTCTTCTAAACACATAAAGCAGTTTTTTCATATACTTAATTCCTCGTTCTCGTAATCAGGCGTTGTATTTCTTTTATAAAAGAATTCCACAGCTTACCCGATCTTTAATCTATGCAACAAAGCATCTACCTTTTCGGAAGTGAAAACGTCTCTGATTACGCCGTTTTTAAGTCCCAGCAGGCCATAGACCAATATACCCGATAAGGCATAAACCATCAGCTGGAATAAAAGCAGCACTCTTGAGTTCACAGGCGGCCAGATCATTCTGATCAGCAAAACCGTAACAGTCATGGCTAATAGCGGCAAAAACGTTTTGCCTAAGACGTTTAAAGAATCACGATAATCGATATGGACATCATGAGAAATGAAACGCAGCAGGAAGATGATCTTGAACAGTTCAGCAATGATGCTCGAAGTGCCGCAGCCTAAATAGGCAGGCAAGCCAAGATAATCAAACAGATATATCAGCGGCAGGTCCATGGCAGTATTCATGATGATGGATGTTAAGACGATGAATATGACTTTTCTGCCCCGATCAAGGCTTTGCAAAGCCATGCTCAGAACCATCGTGAAACAAGAGACCAGATTGAATAAGACATTGATTCTCAATAAAGGGGCACCATATTTGTTGAAGCCATAAAACAGCGTGAAATATGGTTCCGCAAAGACATAGATACCGACAGTCAGCGGTATGCAGATCAGAATCAGGATGGAGATACCGCGATTGATCTTTTCGGATACGCCTTTGATATCGTTATTCGCAAAACTGTCTGCAATATGCGGGGCGATCGAAGAAGTCATAGCGATCGCTAAAGCTCCCATGGCTTCAGTCATTTTCGGGACCCAGGAAGAAATCAAAGAAGAGATCTCCTGATTCACGATATCGGGATAGCCTACTTTGCGAAGGCCTTCCAGCATCAGCTTGGTATCAACGATATTGTAGACGCTTGAGGCAATCGAAACCAGAGTGATCGTCGCACAATAACCGGCGATCTTCTTGACGATCTTCATCGTATCATCAATTTTCTCGTCTGCCGAACCCTTAGGAAAACTTGAAGCGTTATTGCGCATATTGACATCAACATAGATAAAGGCGGCCAAAGCTCCGACAAAAGCACCGAATAAAGCAATATTGACACCTGATTGAACAGAACGCTTAAAGACTCTGATAAGCAGATATGCCCCAGCCAGGGCAAAGATGATGCGGACAAACTGTTCGATGACCTGTGATTTGGAAGACAGTTCAAAGAAGTGATGACCTTGCAGATAGCCCCTTCTGATACTTAAAAACGGAACGATCAGCACGCAGAAGGAAACGCACCTGATAGCTGCAGCGACATCATGAATGCTTGCACCCTCTTTCATGGAAGAAAGATAGAAACGGGCTATGGCTTCTGCGCCAAACTGCATGAAGATAAAAGACAGCAAAGAAACAAGCAGAATAACTCTGCTGCCGATCTTATAGGCTTTTTCTTTATTGAAATACTGTTTTAAGGAATTATAGTGGCCGACGACGATACTGATCGCCGTAGGAATGCCGGAAGTTGAGATATCCAGAAACAGCGCATAGATCTGATAAGCAAGTGAATAGATAAAACCGCCCGGTCCGATCAGTCCATAAAAAGGGATATTATAAAGAATGCCCAGAACTTTCGAGGCCACAATAGCGATATATGATATGAATGTGCTTTCCGCAAATTCATTTTTCTTCATCGTTTTTTTCATCAGTGTTCACTAAGCTTATAGATCAGCTTGGGATTATTCATCTCCTCAACTCTTTTTTCATAGGCCGCCATGATATCCTCTTCATATGCTAAAGGCTTATCATGACCAAGCTGCTGTAATAGTTTTTTGGCAAATAAAGGATTCAGCACAAGCAAAGGACCAAGCAGGTAAGTCGCATAGAGATTGCGGTAATGAATGCCTTCAGACTTGTCAGTACTGTTATTGCCCATGCCGTTAATTATCTCCATGAAAGGTTTTTCCTTGAGATCATAGAGTTCAGAATACTGCGATTTATTGCCTACTATTATGATATCCTCTTCCTTGCCCATCACAAGATAATTAAGGCGTCTTGCAAAGCTGCGTCTGCTGTAAAAATCAAAAATGCCAAGAGCCTTGGTTTTTCCCTCATCATCCGAAATATAATTTCCCAATATCTCGATCGCATTGCCGGTAAAAAGGAAAAAGACTCCTTCTTCTATCTTTTCTTTGATTGCATCACGATAAGGAAGCAGACGTTCAATAGCCAGTTTCTGTTTGTTTTCACTTAAAGAGCCAAGATAGACAAGATCAACTTCTTCATCAAGAAAAGCTGGTCTGCTGAGATTATCGGTATAGATAAACTGTGCATCCGGCAGGCACTTTGTCAAATAGACTATGTTGCCATAGTCGCCATAATAGATGCCCATTTCCGAAAACAGAATTTCAATCTTCATGTATCTTCTCCAGATATTCTTTAACTTCCTTTAAAACGAGCTTGCTGCGCGAGAAAGCTTCGACATCATAAAGAATATAGATCTTATCAATACCTTTGACATCAAGGTTATTTACTATTTCGCGATCATCTTCAAAATGAACCATCCGGGATCTCTCAATCCCTGCGGTCAGAAGACGGACATTGTGATCAAAATGCCGACGGCCGGAAACGATGATCTTTCTGATCTTGTCATCTTTGAGATATTCAAAATCCGTATCCCAGATCCAGCAGATCGTCTCGAGAGTCGTTTCATCGGGCATCTCATCTTCCATCAGGATGACGAGCTTGTTTCCTTCTTCGCCGATCAGGGATTGCAAAACCGAACCGGCAGCCGAAGCATTCTGCCCTTTCATAGCCCTTCTGATAACTTCGATGCCGTTGACAGTAAGCTGTTCTTCTCTGAATTCAGGCAGTCTGATCTTTTTCAGCAATTCAGCGATCTTTGCGGCTTCATATCCCATTTCACGGAAATAGGCAATGATTGCCGTCTGATTGTAGATGTTATAGACCGTATCGGAAATCTTGGGATAGACAAAAGATCCCGCCTTTTCTTTTACCGTGATCGTTGTATCGTTCACGTCAGTACAAAGATAGTCCTTTTCCGGAGCCTTCAAGCCACAGTTTGGACATTCAAAAGCGCCGATATGGCGATAGTTGCGATATTTATAGATTGGCTGATGACCGCATCTGGTACAGATGGAATAATCATTGGAGATGCTTGGAAGACTTTTGAGACCCAGATCCGCAACCCCATAATAGATTCTTTTATGCTGATCAGAAATAAAGCAGCTGAGAGGATCATCACCATTTAAAAACAGTACAGTATCCTTAAGCTTATCAAGGGCTTTTTTTAGTGAACGGTATGGGATCTCCGGGTTGGCATTTTTGTACATTGAATCCCGGCCGAGATTGGAGATGATCAGATGTGTCGGAGTGATCTGCGGAAAGGTCTCATCAGCGTGCAGCTCATCTGCCTCCATGACGATCATATCGACACAGGGCTTATTGAAAAGCGAGTTGGCTTTCAGCATGACGAGTGACTGACCGGCAAAGGTGTTCTTGCCATTGGCGTTGCAGCTGGTTTTGACACATAGATCCTGATACATATCATTGATCATATTGGTGATCGAGCTCTTGCCATTGGTACCGGTCACCAGCAGGACATGCTGCGGTTTCCCCGCATGAGCCATGAAGTCAATATCGAACTTTCTGGCCAGCAGTCCCGGTCGATCATCATCTTTTCCCAGTAAAAATGAAGCCAATTTTCCTGAGCAAAGACCCAGATAAAAGCTAAGCGAATTCATAAAAAGATTATATCATCTACTGCTCTTATTAATCTAACTACATTAATTGGTTAAAACTTTTATAATTGTTTTATAATTAAGACAAGGTAAATCAATATGATCAATAAATATACTTTAAGCAGAAGTCAGAATGTCAATTATGTCAAAGCTAATCTGGAAGAACTGATCTATAACAATCTGGCTCTTTCCCGTTATGAAGATGATGATCCGGAAAGAGAAATTGCTTACCGCAATTTCAGGGAAGCATATGATTTCATATTGAACAACCCGGATGTGGAAAACGACTACAGATGTCTGCTCAGACTGCATGAGATCCTGATGAAAGATCTCGATAACGGCATCAAAGCCGAGCTCTCCCAGCAGCAGATCGATGAACTGAACTTAATGATCAATCAGCCGACCAAAGCTAATCTGGAAGTCGCGATCGATGTCATGCTTTATATCTTGGATAAAAGGCTCTTTGTCGATGGCGATGTGCGTGCTGCACTGATGTTTTCCAACAAGTTCATGGTCGACAATGGCTGCGGCATCATCACCGTAGCAGCCTCAAAACGGCAGCTTTTCAGAGAAAAACTGAAAGAATACAAGGATTCCAACGATTACGATATCAAAGACTGGATCTACATGTATTGTGTCAAAGGACCTAAATTAGATTATTAGTGATGCTTAGCGCATCACTTTTAATATATATGTAATATAATTGTGACTATGAAAGTACGTAAGTTAACAACAATTGCACTGCTTTCGGCAGTGTACGTGGTTTTGAGCATATTGACCCCGATCAGAATCATCAATTTCAAATTTACCTTTGAAGCTTTCCCCGTACTGGTCGCCGCCTTGCTGATGGGACCTTGGGATGGTGCACTCGTTGGCGCTCTGGGAGCCTTTATCTATCAGCTGTTTTTCTCCGGCTATGGTCTGACTCCTACGACTCCGCTGTGGATCCTGCCGCATTTTGCCAGCGGTCTGCTCGTCGGCTTATATGCCAGAAAAAACAATTATGATCTGGATTTCAAGAAGATCGCCTTTATTTCCGTTGTTTCCGCATTATGCATTACTGCATTAAATATTCTGGCTCTTTATGTCGACTCTAAGATGTATGGCTATTATTCACCTGCCCTGGTATTTGGGAATATCTTCTTTAAGATCATCGTCGGCATCATACTTGCTTTCCTTTATGCAAGTATCCTGCCAAGACTTATATCCTTTCTGAAAAGAAAAATCGCACAATAAAATTTAACAGGAGGCTTTTTACATGTTAACTGATATTGAGATCGCGCAGCGCAGCAAAAAAGAAAAGATCACGGCTATTGCTGCTAAATTATCCATTCCGGAAGAAGATCTGGAACTTTATGGCAACTACAAGGCCAAGATCGATAATTCACTGTTAAGAAAACTCTCAGACCGTCCCGATGGCAAGCTTGTTTTAGTAACAGCCATCAATCCTACTCCGGCTGGCGAAGGCAAGACCACAACAACTATCGGACTGGCCGATGGCCTGAACAGACTGAATAAGAACGCGGTTGTTGCTTTACGTGAGCCATCTTTAGGTCCGGTCTTCGGTATTAAAGGCGGTGCAGCCGGCGGCGGATATGCACAAGTCGTACCGATGGAAGATATCAACTTGCACTTTACCGGCGATTTCCATGCGATCGGTGCTGCCAATAACCTGTTAGCCGCAATGATCGATAATCATATCCAGCAGGGAAATTCACTCAATATCGATCCGAAAAGAATAACCTGGCGCCGCGCTGTAGACATGAATGACCGCCAGCTCAGAAATATCGTCGATGGTTTAGGAAACAGAACAGATGGCACGCCAAGACAGGACGGCTTTGATATTACAGTCGCTTCCGAAGTTATGGCTATCTTATGTCTTTCCAGTGATATCGTCGATCTGAAAAAACGGCTGGGCAATATCGTCATCGGCTATACTTATGAAGACAAACCGGTCTTTGCCAGAGAACTCAAAGCTGAAGGTGCGATGGCTGTTTTGCTTAAAGATGCTATCAAGCCTAACCTGGTACAGACCCTGGAAGGTACCCCTGCTTTAGTTCATGGCGGTCCTTTCGCCAATATCGCCCATGGCTGCAACTCTTTGATCGCTACCAGAATGGCAATGAAACTTGGCGATTACGCCATTACGGAAGCTGGTTTCGGTGCTGATCTGGGTGCAGAAAAATTTCTGGATATCAAATGCCGGATCGGCAATCTCAAACCTGATGCCGTAGTTGTTGTTGCGACGATCAGATCTCTTAAGCATCACGGCGGCTGCAAAAAGGAAAATCTCGATAAGGAAGATATGGAATGTCTGGCTGCAGGCATGCCTAATCTATTAAGACACGTTGAAAATATCACCAAAGTCTATAAACTTCCTTGTGTCGTTGCAATCAATGCTTTCCCTGCCGACACCGAAAAAGAACTTGCTTATGTCGAAGCGCAATGCCGTAAATTAGGTGTCAATGTCGCTTTATCAGAAGTCTGGGCTAAAGGCGGTGAAGGCGGCATCAGACTGGCTGAGGAAGTCATCAGACTCTGCGAATGTGAAAATGATTTCACTTTCTCCTACAGTGATGATATGTCAATCTATGATAAGCTGTGTGCTGTAGCCAAGAAAGTCTATCACGCTGATGGCGTCGATCTGATCGGTACCGCTCCTAAACAGCTCAAGCAGCTTGAAGAACTTGGCTATTCTTCCCTGCCGGTATGCATGGCCAAGACACAATATTCATTCTCCGATGATCAAAGCAAACTTGGTGCACCAGATAATTTCAGGATCACGGTCCGCAATCTCAAAGTTTCAGCTGGAGCTGGTTTTATTGTCGCTTTGACGGGCGAAATCATGACAATGCCTGGTTTGCCTAAATCACCGGCAGCCGAAAGAATCGATATCGACGAGAACGGCGTTATCACAGGATTATTCTGATATGGAAAACAAGTCTTTAAAGGAATTTGCTGATCTGACTGCTTCCAAGCAGCCGACACCAGGAGGCGGCGGCGTTACGGCTTTAGTCGGCTCACTTGCGGCCTGCCTGGCGGAAATGGTCTGCAACCTCACCTTTGGCAAGCAGAAATATCTGGAATATTCTCTTGAAATAAACGAGATCCGCAAGGAACTGGAGATAATCCGAAACAATCTGCTGGAGTGCATCAGAAAAGATGAAGAAGCTTTTCTGCCGCTGGCAGAATTGTATAAACAGGATAAAAACAGCGAAAGATATGCAGAAAAGATGGAAGAAGCGCTCAGAAATGCAGCCAACTCCCCTTTACTGATCTTCAGATACTGCTTAAGAATCATTGAGATCGACGAAAGACTGGCTGTTATCGGATCCAAATTATCCGTATCTGATGCGGGAACCAGCGTGATGCTGGCTCATGGCTGTTTATATGCCGCCTACATCAATATCCTTGTCAATACCAGACTGATGAAAGATCGTGCATATGCAGAAGATCTCAATCGGGAAACAATGAAACAGCTGGATGAATATGCGATCAAAGCACTCGATATCTATGATGATATCTGCGGGAGACTGGAAAAGTAATGGCAGTTCTGTTAAAAGGAAAAGATGTTGCAAAAGCAATCGAAGAAAAAGATCTTAACCAGATCGCTGAGCTCAGGAATAAAGGGATTGAGCCAGTTTTAAGTGTCTTCAAAGTCGGCAATAAGGACTCCGATCTTTCATATTTAAAAGGCATAAACAAGAAAAGCGAGACTCTGGGCGTAAAAGTGATGCTTCATGAATACAGCGAAGATGTTGATCCTGAACTTCTTTATAAAGATCTGGATAAGGATAATGCTGATGGCAATATTCATGGCATATTGATCTTTCGGCCTTTGCCAAAGCAGTTTGACGATGAGCAGTTAAGAAACAGGATCAATCCTGATAAGGATATCGATGGCTGCTGCGATATATCGCTGGCTTCGATCTTCATCAATAAGAATAAAGGCTTTGCCCCATGCACTGCTCAGGCAGTCTTAGAAATACTTGATTACTATAACATCGAGGTCAGTTCAAAGAATGTTACAGTGATCGGCAGATCACTTGTCATAGGCAAACCTTTAGCAATGATGCTTTTAAACAGAAATGCAACGGTAACGATCTGTCACTCCCGAAGCAAGGATCTGCCTGCCCAATGCAGGAAAGCTGATATCCTGGTCTGTGCCAGCGGTCAGATGGAAGCAGTAAATGACGAGTTTGTCAATGATGATATGTGTGTCATCGATGTCGGAATCTCCTGGAATGAAGCCAAGCAGAAGCTGTGCGGTGATGTCTTGGCTGAAGATGTTGAAGATAAAGTCAAGATGCTGACACCGGTCCCGGGCGGCGTAGGTGCAGTTACGACCGCTGTTCTTCTTGATCACGTTGTCACATCCGCAATCAATGCAGCTAAAGACCTCTAAAGGTCTTTTTTTAACATAAATGTTATAATTTCTTACATGATCAGAACTATCAGAATGAAAAGCGAAAACATAGATGATCTTGTTGAATTCTCAAAACAGGATGGCTTTCCTTATGCTGTCGACAGGAACATGCTGAAAGAGTACTGTCAGGGCGCTGATCCGATAAAGATGTGTGTACAGACCTATGGCGTCTATGATGATGATCATCTCATCTCTGTCATGACCGCAACTTATCAGAAGGTCTTCTTTCATCCGGATTCCCCCTCTGGCAATATCGTTCATATATCCGGAGCCTATACTGTTCCGCAAAGACGTTCACAGGGCTATGGTACTCTATTGCTGAATCTGATCACCAAAGAAGCAAAAGAGTATTTCAAGGCAGACTATATCTGCTGTGATACGACCAATGTGCCCTACTTCAGCAAAAATGGTTTTGTACCCAACAATGAAGATCGCATGTGGAAACAGTTATAGAAGCGTTTTAGTATAACACTGATAATTCAGATACAGACTGACCAGAATAATGATCAGTTCACTTAGCGCCGTGACCATCGCAAAGCGGATATACAGCATCGCGACAAGGCCAAGCATAAAATATAGAAGATCATACAGCTTGCGGCAATGAACCATAGTGATATTGCTGAAAGTCAGGATGATCAGCATCGCAAAAGAAAGATACGCCAGCAATAAATGGATATTGCCTTGCAGATCATAGGGATAGTGATGCGGAACGATGACACCGATCATCATCGTCGCAAACATCAGTATTCCTTTTTTTCTGCCTGCGATCATGGCGGTTTCATAAGCTAAAAGAAAACCGCTGCTCAGGCCAAGAAGCAGCAGATATAAATAACCCCTAGTATCAAAACTAAGGGTCGAATAATTTTCCTTAAACAGATCAAGCCTGAACAGCGGCAGCACAAACAATACAGCCACCAGGAAATTCAAAGCTCTGATGATTTTAACGGTTATCCTCATCAATCAGTATCTTCAAAGCCTCAACTGCAACTCTGATCGCACCATCGGTATCATGCACCTGCGGGTTATCCAGACCGGCTTTCGCTCTTTCCTGATTAGCCACAACTAAGAAGCAGGCTCCCACTCTGACTCTTAAATATGAACCGACAACAAATAAGGCAGCTGATTCCATTTCAGAAACCTTGCAGTCCAAAGCCAGCCAGGCTTTCCATTTTCTGATCAGTTCATCGCCATTAGGCAATGTCTCCGGACGATGCTGGCCATAGAAGGAATCTTTAGATTGCGAAACACCGACATGATATGGCTGATTCAGGCGCTTGCAGGCATCAACTAAAGCGTTGGTTACATCAAGATTGGCAACTGCCGGGAATTCAATCGGGGCATATTCTCTGGTCGTACCTTCCATTCTGATGGAAGCTGTCGCAACTGCGACATCACCGGATTTGACATCCAGCTGCATACCGCCGCAGGTACCGATTCTGATGAAAGTATGCGCTCCTAAAGCTGACAGCTCTTCAATGGCGATTGAAGCACTGGGACCGCCGATACCAGTCGAACACACTGATACTCTGGTGCCATTGAGATAGCCTGTATAAGTGACGTATTCCCTGTTCTGGCCGGTCTTTTGTGAATTATCAAAGTATTTGGCAATCTTGGCACAGCGACCAGGATCACCCGGCAGGATGACATACTCGCCGATATCTTCTTTTCCGACTCCAATATGATATTGCTTGCCGCTTCCTTCAGAATAATCAATCATATTATTTTAACCCCTTTTATATACTCTAATTTTAGTTGAATTTATAGTTCAGTACAACATCGCTCATAAAATATAAAGAGCCGCAGATCAATATATTATCGTAGTTTCTGAGCGCTTCATCGATTGCTTCTTTGTAGTCAGAAAAAGTGCGATAATCTTTGAAATCTGCCGGATCAATTGAACCGTCATAATCAAAAGATGTTATAAAAAGTTCATCGCAATGCTCTTTCAGCACATTGATCATCTTTTCATATTCTTTGCGTTTCAAGGCGGAGAAAACAATGCATTTGGAACCTTTAAACTGATCAAAAGATTCCACCAGAGCATTTATGCCATGAATGTTGTGAGCACCATCAAGAATAACTCTGGGATTTTCTCTGACGATCTCGAAACGGCAAGGCCAGTTTGATACGCGCAAAGCATTTTTTGCTCTGTCATAATCGATTTCAAAATGTCTGTCTCTGCTGATGAGTTCAAGTGCCTGAAGTGCTAAAGAAGCATTATGAAACTGATATGAGGCATAGGAAGAAAGCTCATATTCATGATCGTGATATCTGAAATGTCTTTGTGCTGTCTGTACATAATCATCAAGGATATACAATTGCGAATGATGAGCATCCGCCTGTTCCCTGACGATATTCACACAGTCTGGCGGCAGTTTCCCGATCAGTACCATTGAATTGTCCTTGATGATGCCGCACTTTTCAAAACAGATTTCTGCCAGGGTATTGCCCAGCCTGTCCATGTGATCATAACCGATAGTTGTAATAACTGATAAGGCGGTATCTTCCACGACATTGGTTGAATCAAAACGTCCGCCGATACCGGTCTCAATGATCGCAAAATCGACCTTTTCGGCATGAAAGTACTCAGCCATGATCAGATAATCCATCTCGAACATGGAAAGACCGTTTTCTGTAAAGAAATCATAGTTTCTGTTTAAACTGTCAAGAAAAAACTGAGCTGAGATGTTTTCTTTATTGATCCTGATGCGGTCGAGGTGAGTGACATAATGAGGCGAAGTAAAGGTTCCGACTTTATAGCCCTGGGACATCAGCAGATCACAGAGATAGGAAACAAAAGATCCCTTGCCATCCGTACCGGCAACATGGATCGTATAGAAACCATTCTGTATATCTCCTTTTAGATGAGCGATCTGTTTAAAGTGTTCATAGGAATAATTCTTTCTTTTTGAACAGATCCAGCTGATTGCCTCATCAATATTACTGAACATCATTAATTCATATTATAGTACAATTACTTTATGAAAATTATCGGCAATGATTGGGACGATGTACTGGGAGAAGAGTTTGACAAAGAGTATTATCAGCAGCTCCGCCGTTTTCTTGATGCTGAATATAAAAGCAAAACAATCTATCCCCTGCCGCAGTATATCTACACTGCCTTAAAACTTACACCATACAAAGATACCAAGGTCGTAATTCTGGGACAGGATCCCTATCATGAGCCCAATCAGGCTCATGGTCTGGCCTTTTCCGTCAATAAAGGCGTTATGGTACCTCCTTCATTGCAGAATATCTATAAAGAGCTTCATGATGATCTGGGCTGTTCTATCCCAAACCATGGTTTTCTGATCAGCTGGGCTAAACAGGGTGTGCTTCTTCTGAATACGGTTCTCACCGTCCAGGCTCATCGGGCTAATTCTCATCGCGGCCAGGGCTGGGAAGAACTCACTGATACGATCATCAGAAAGATAAACGCGAAAGATGAACCGGTTGTGTTCATTCTGTGGGGTTCAAACGCCCGCAGCAAGAAAGCCTTCATCACCAATAAAAAACATCTGATCTTGGAATCAGTTCATCCTTCACCATTAAGCGCCTATAATGGTTTCTTCGGTTCAAGACCTTTTTCAAAAACCAATAATTTCCTGATCGCTAATGGCGAAGATCCGATTGACTGGCAGATCAGATGACTATTGTTCACTGCTGTAATAAGCTGCTAATTCATTCCTGAAATCTTCAACAATATCGCAAAGTTCCTGATAGGAACGCATGCGATTTATTTTTTCTTTATAGGCCGTTGAGTTATACATGCCGCTGAGATAATGAGGAGCGATGCCTCTCATCTCAGCCAGGGCAAGTTTTTCACCTTTGAGATCCTTAAGTTTCTGTGCATGTTTAAGACAATATGACAGTTTATCTTCATAACTAAGTTCTTTTACTTCTTTGCCCGAAAGATAATCAGCGATCTGTCTGATCAGAAAAGGATTGCCAATGATACCACGGCCGATCATGACCCCGTCACAGCCCGTTTCATCTTTCATCCTGATGAAATCCGCAACGCTTCTGACATCGCCATTGCCGAAAACCGGAATGGAAAGATTTTCTTTCAATAATCTGATATAGGACCAGTCGGCCTTGCCGGAATACATCTGTGATCTTGTTCTGGCATGAAGAGCTATGGCACTTACGCCGGCATCCTGAAGTTTTCTGGAAAGCGAAAGACAGTTGATGTGTTCTCTGTCCCAGCCCAAGCGCATTTTTACCGTTACTGGTTTACTGACATTCTCAACGATTCTGTGAACTATTTCTGCACTGCGATCTTCACTTTTCATCATGGCACTGCCCGCTCCGGTCTTGACGACCTTGTTTACCGGACAGCCCATGTTGATATCGATGAAGTCACAGTCCGTATGCTTGTCAAGAAACTGCGCCGCATAGACCATTGTGCTGATATCAGATCCAAACAGCTGCAAAGACAGCGGATGATTGTCTTTTGAAAATTCCAGCATCTTCATCGTCTTCTCATTGCCATAGTAAATCGCTTTATCCGAAACCATCTCGCCATAAGCCAGTCCTGCTTCAAACTCAAAGCACAGCTGAATAAAGGCATCATTACTGATGCCGGCCATTGGGGCGATGATGATGGGACTTTGTATTTCCTTATTTCCTATCCACATATTCAAGCAGTATTTTCAAATCGTCACTGGAGAAATGATAATCCTTTTCACAGAATTCACAGCGGATATCGGCATCGCCTTCGGCAATAAGTTCCAGGATGTCTTTTTTGGGAAGCGTCAGCAGATTTCTTAAAAATCTTTCCCGTGAACAGTCACAGTGATAATACAGCTGTTTTTCCTCTCTTATCTGCGCCAAAGGGAAAAGCGAATAAAGATACTTACTAAGATCTCTATCATCGCTCAGAATCGAAGAAATAGGCCTCAGATCAAGATTCTCCAGGTATCTGATATCCTCTTCTTCGTGTCCTGGCAGCAGTTCTATGATCATAGCACCTGCAGCCTTGATTGAATCATCAGTATCAACCAAAACACCGACCGAAACAATGCTGGGGATCTGTTCCGATACCGAAAAATAGTAGGCAAAATCATCACCTATTTCCCCTGATTGAAGTCTGGTCTGTGAAGTATAATTCTGTTTCAGTTTCAGATTCTTGGTGACTTTGAGATAGCCATCGGTACCAACCGCTTTGCCTACGGCCAGTTTATGAGAATTCGGATAGGTCTCATAAATATGCGGATCGCCACAGAAACCCTTGACCTGACCATTGCCCTTGCCGACACAGAGAATCGTCCCGATCGGTCCCCCGCCGTTAATTGTAACTGTTACGGCTTCTTCTTCCTCTTTCTGCATCAGCCCCAATAAACCGGTAATTGATAAGGTCCTGCCTAGAGCGGCTGCACAGGTCGGCCAGAGATCATGAAACTTGCGGGCTGTTTCAACCACTTCGGTAGAATCAAGAAGATAGATCCGGGCGTGATCGTTTAATGCTGTAGCTATTAACACATTATTTTTCATATTTACTAATTATAAAAGAAAACGACTATTCTGTCGTCTTCTTCGTCTTTCTTTTTACAGGCTTCTTTTCAGCCGGAGCATTCTTTTTGACCTTCTTGCTGGAGATGACTTTCTTCTGAGGCTTAGCATCTTCGGCCTTCTTGGCATCTTTGCCTAAAAGTTCTTCGATCTCTTCCGCTGTTAAAGTCTCTTTTTCTATCAGCGTTTCGGCAATCAGGATAAGATCCTTCTTGTTTTTCGAGATGATATCTTTAGCCGCCTTGTGGCAGCTTTCAATGATCTTTCTTACTTCTGTATCAATCTCATAAGCCACCTGCGAAGAAGCATTGGATGGTGAATTGTAATCACGGCCTAAGAAGACAGAATCATTGCCGGCATTATACTGGATCGGTCCTAAATCGGACATGCCATAAGTGGTAACCATATCCTTGGCAATCCTTGTCGCCTGCTGAATATCGCTGGATGCACCGGTCGTAATATCGTTGAAGAAGATCTCTTCGGCAGAACGGCCGCCCATATAAGATGTGATTGTATCAAGCAATTCTCTGCGGGAATTGAGAATTCTTTCTTTCCGCGGGGTGATCAGGTTATAGCCGCCGGCGGATCCGCGCGGTATGATCGTTACTTTCTGAACGATAGCACCATCAGGCAGATTAAGACCAACGATCGCATGTCCTGCTTCATGATAAGCCACCAGTTTCTTGGTGTACTCATCATAAGTACGTGACTTCTTGGCCGGTCCCATCATGACACGGTCGATCGCTTCATCGATCTGTCTGGTACCTATAACTTCCACGTTTTCTCTGACCGCTAAGATCGCCGCTTCATTGAGCACGTTCTCTAAGTCAGCACCGGAAAAACCAGGAGTACGCTTAGCCAGATTAAGCAGATTGACATCATCTGCGAGCTTCTTATTGCGCGCATGAACTTTTAAGATCGCCTCTCTGCCCTTGAGATCTGGCAAAGATACCGTGATCTGGCGGTCAAAACGTCCAGGTCTGAGTAAAGCCGGATCGAGGACATCCGGACGGTTGGTCGCCGCAATAACGATGACACCGGCATTATCTGCCATACCATCCAGTTCAACAAGCAGCTGGTTTAAGGTCTGTTCTCTTTCATCGTGGCCGCCGCCCAGACCGGCACCACGCTGTCTGCCAACGGCATCGATCTCATCGATAAAGATCATACATGGAGCCGTCTTTTTGGCTTTCGCAAACATATCACGGACACGGCTGGCGCCGACACCGACAAACATTTCAACAAAATCCGAACCGGAAATCGAGTAGAACGGAACATTGGCCTCCCCAGCTACTGCCTTAGCCAATAAAGTTTTACCAGTACCAGGAGGACCGACCATGATGATACCCTTAGGAATTCTTGCGCCCATCTTAGAAAAGCGCTTAGGATTCTTCAGGTATTCAATGATCTCCTGCATCTCTTCTTTTTCTTCGTCACAGCCGGCTACATCAGAGAAACGGATCCTGATATTGTCTTCCAGATGTGCACGCGATTTGGAGAAATCGAAGGCCTGTTTATTGGAATTCATGGCACCCATCCGGTTCATGATAAATAAACCGGCGACCACAAATAAGATCAGCGGAATGATTGAAGATAACAGTTCAACCAGATAATTTGAGGCATTCGCATCCACAAAGGTGACATTCTTGACATCTTTGAGTTCTTCCAGCAGTTCATCTGAAGCTTTTTCTGTATTCGGAATGATAGCTGAGAACTGACGGTTATTGTTGCCATCGGAATAAACACCAGTGATCGTCAGCGTATTATAGTCTACCGAAACCTTGGCTGACTGAATCTTATCTGAAGACAGCAGTTCATGGAACTGCCTGTAGTTCAAAGCTGTAGAAGTCGTACGCGCCGGGCTTGAGAAAGCCATAATGATCAGAAACAGCGATACGAAGATATAAGGCAGGAAGCTCAATAAAGGTCTTCTATTGTTATCATTATTATTATTATTTTTATTGCTCATCGTTTATCTGTAACACTCCTCTTTAAGTATGCCGACAAACGGCAGATTCCGATATTTCTGATTGAAATCAAGACCAAAACCGATCACGAACTCATTAGGAATCGTAAATCCGACATATTTAGCCTCTATTTCAACCGTACGTCGAGACGGTTTATCCAGCAAGGAAACAACTTCTACCGAACTTGCACCTTTGGAATATAAAAGATCTTTGACTTTTAATAAGGTATTACCGGTATCGACGATATCTTCAACGACCAGAACATCTCTGTCCTTGATCGAACGGTCCAGGTCTTTAAGAATTCGCACATCGCCCATTGACTCAGTGCCGGAATAACTGGAAACAGCCATAAACTCCAGTTCCACATCGATCGTGATGTATTTGATCAGTTCAGCCATAAAAGGTACCGAACCCTTCAGCAGTCCGACTATGATCGGGACTGTATCTTTATAATCACGGGAGATCTCTTCACCCAGTTCCTTGCATCTCTGAGTGATCTCATCCTGCGAAATAAGAACTTCCTTAACATCATCCATCAGCATCTTAAAGTCCTCCGTATATTTCATAATTTTATCACAAATATATTGTGATTATCAGAATAATGATCGCAGCTGCAGCCCAATAACGGAACTAAAATAACTTCCCCCTGACTGTTCAATAAAACCGGCCAGATCAGACGGTCTTTATAGGCGATTTTGCGATCGATGAAAAAGCGATTCAGCTTCTTGTGACCATAGTGCATCCTGATCTGATCGTCAGCTTTGGCACTTCTCAGAATTAATGGAAAATCAGATTCAGCTACCGTTACACCTTCTGTTGATCGGCCTTTGAAGTCAAGGCAGCAGTATTCATTGCGAATATCTTTAATATCATGCAGGTCACGAATTACGAACTCGTACTCTTTTCTTTCAGGAAAGATATCGATGTAATCATATTCCTTAACTATATAGAATCCCTCTCCTTGATAAATGCAGCGCTCGCACACGCTCAGCTGTCTTATCATCTCATCAAGAAAAGATTCAGAATGATGTGGAAAACAGCGCGACAGAAAGAGCTTAAGGCCTTTGCATGAGACAAACTCTTCAACACTTAATCTTGAATCATAGAGTTCATTATAAGCCTGTTTGAAAAGTGTTTCATTATCTTGATTTAAATTATCTATTTCCTCGCAGATCCTTCTCTTCTGCTCTGCGGTCATTTGTTCAAGCTGATGATGGCGGATGCAGTTGCGGGTATAATCATCCTGCAGGTTTGATTCATCGATCCCATATGGAACAGCATTTTCCTTGCAATAGACAAGCAGATCATTCTTATCCAGATCCAGCAATGGTCTGATGACTTTGGCACCGTATATTTCGTTGATCTGTTTCAGACCATAGTAGTCAACGCCAAGTTTCTTCTCTTTCTGCATGAGATATGTTTCCAGAAGATCATCTTTCTGATGAGCGACCAGAACAAAGTCCAGCTTATTGCGGCTGCAGACCTCATGAAAAAAGGCATAGCGGGCTTTTCTGGCCTTAGCCTGAAAATTGCCTCTACTATTATCTTTATAATCGAGCTTATGAAAAACAATATTATATTTATCGCAATAGTCTCTGACGATCTTTTCATCGCGCTCAGCCGTACTTCTTTTATGATAATTGACATGAGCGGCTTCAATATAAAAAGACATCCTGCGGCACATATCCAAAAGGGCCATAGAATCCGGCCCTCCTGATACAGCAACAAGATATCTTGAATCACTGCTTAAATCTTTAAGCGTCAACATCAGTTATTGAAACGGAAGAACATGATGTCTCCGTCTTTAGGCTGATAGTCCTTGCCTTCCAGACGGATCTTGCCAGCCTCTTTGAGCTTGGCTTCTGAACGGTATTCCATCATGTCATCATAGGTATAGACTTCCGCTTTAATGAAGCCTTTTTCAAAATCGGTATGAATAATGCCGGCGCATTGCGGAGCTGTATAGCCAGATTTAAAGGTCCAGCCGCGGCATTCATCCTTTCCGACAGTGAAGAAAGTCTCAAGTCCTAAAGTCTTGTAAGCTTTGATGATCAGTTCATCAAGGCCGCTTCTTTCAATCTCCAGTTCGGCAAGAAATTCCTTCTTTTCTTCCTTGGATAAATCAGAGAGTTCTTCTTCGATCTTAGCTGAAATCGCAACAGCCTGAGAACCTTCCTTTTCCGCAAAGTCTTTTACCTGTCCATAGAACTTATTAGAATCAGGATCATTGATCTCATCCTCTTTGATGTTGCAGACATAGATGACCGGTTTTGCCGTCAGGAAATTGAACTGTTTAAGATATTCAGCTTCTTCCTTGCTGAAAGTCAAGGAGCGGATATTCTGATTGCGGTCTAAAGCATCTTTAACTTTCTTTAACAGATTGTATTCAAAAATCGCTTCCTTTTCCTTGGCGTTCTGAGCTTTCTTTTCTACTTTGGCGATCCGGTTTTCGCAGCTTGCGATATCAGCCATCTGCAGTTCATAATTGATGATCTCAATATCATCGAGTGGATCAATGCGGTCATAGACATGGGTTATGTTAGGATCTTCAAAGCATCTCACAACATGACAAATCGCATCAACTTCACGGATATTGGCTAAAAATTTGTTGCCTAACCCTTCACCAGTTGAAGCACCTTTTACAAGACCAGCGATATCAGTAAACTCGAAAGTAGTAAAGATCGTTCTTTCCGGTTCAAACAGCTCACTGAGATTGATCAGTCTTTCATCTTTGACTTCGACGACACCGACATTGGGTTCGATTGTCGCAAAAGGATAATTGGCAGCTTCCACACGGGAATTGGTTATGGCATTAAACAGCGTCGACTTGCCGACATTAGGCAAACCGACGATACCGGCTCTTAAACTCATACTCTCACCTCGATAATAGTTTAGCACTATTAAATGCTAAAATATAGCTATGAAACTGCACAGAGCCAGACCGGAAGAAAGCGGTGAACTCTCAGCTTTTGCCTCAGCCATTTTCATCGAATATTACACCAGGATCAATGGTGCCGCATCAGCAACTTACATGGCTGAAAAGTTCCTGAGCGAAAAAAGCATCTGCCAGCTGATGAGTGATGGTGCCATTTTTACGATCCTTTGTGATGATGATGGCAATTACATCGGTTTCAGCGAATATATCGAAGAAAATGATGGTTCGCTGTTTCTTTCCAAGCTGTATGTGACAAGCACTGAACGCGGCAAGGGTTATGGCCGCATTCTGTTTGATGATTGCCTGGATTATGCCAAAGAAAGAAATTTAAAGCGCATATATCTGACTGTCAATAAGCACAATACCCCTTCATATGAAATGTACCTGCATCTCGGTTTTAAAGTGATCGATGCCATAGTTACGGATATCGGCGGAGGTTTTGTGATGGATGACTATATTATGGAATACAGACTCAGATGAATAATAAAGATAAAAACAGACTCAAAATTCTGATAGCCGCGATCCTGATTATAATTGCAGGCTTTTCTTTTTATATCGGCTATAAGATCGTCTTGCTGATAAAACAGCCCGAAGTTTTCAGAACATGGATCGAATCCTTTGGCATCTATGCCCCTTTGATCTATGTACTGATCACAATCTTGCAGATAATGATCCCCTTGATTCCCGGTGAACCGATGGAGATCGTTGCCGGCTATGCCTTTGATTCTGTTAAAGGCACGATCCTTTGCCTGCTGGCCGAAAGCATCGGCAGCATTATCGTACTGCTGATCGTCAGGAAATTCGGAAGGAAGATCGTCGAACTGTTTTTTGAAAAAAAGAAGATCGAAGATCTGAAGTTCCTCAATTCTGATGAAAATGGAGTTATCCTGTTTGCGATGGCCTTTATCATGCCGGGTACGCCAAAAGATCTGTTATGTTACTACGGCGGACTGACTGATATCGATATCAGAAAACTGATGCTGATTACGACATTAGGCAGGATACCAAGCATCATCACTTCTACCCTGGCTGGCAGCAGTCTGGGTGATCAGCAATACATAAAGGCTATTTCTTTCCTGCTGATAGCCGCAGCCCTTTCACTGTTAGGCATGCTGCTATATAAAAATATCCACGATCGAAACAGCAGTAAAAAATAGAGCAAGCTCCTTTTGGGAGCTTACTCTATCTACTTATTATTGGAAGATTGTTTAATGAAAAAATTATTACAATATATTTATATCATTACTTTGTGAAATAATTGTGAAAGTCAGAAAAATTTCAGCATCAGCATTCTGTCCTTGCCGTTGATATCCTTATAGACTCGGATATCAACATCATCAAAATACTCTCTGGCCAGTTTCGAAAGGTTTTCTTTCTGGTCATAGCCCATCTCAAAAAAAGCCAGGGCTTTATCATTCAGAATCTTTGCTGCGTTTTCGAATATCTCGCGATAGAACTTAAGGCCATCTTCACCGCCAAATAAAGCAACATGCGGCTCATAATCATAAACCGAGGCTTCAACCTTTTCTACGGAACGGATATAAGGCGGATTAGAGACGAGAATATCAAACTTGAGTCCTTTTTCAATATATGGTTCCAGCATCGAACCCTCAAGGAAAGTAATTTCGCATTGATTATTGCTGGCATTTGCCTTTGCGACATTCAAGGCTACAGCTGATATATCTGAAGCATAGACATCAAGATTATCTTCTTCTTTTTTCAACGCTATAGCGATCGCCCCCGAACCGGTTCCGATATCACAGACCTTAATCTTTTCACCTTTGAAGTACTCATCATACTGCGATAAGATCAGACTGACCAGTTCCTCGGTTTCAGGACGCGGAATCAGAACATCAGGATTGACGATAAAGCGATAGCCATAAAAATAAGAATAGCCCAAAACATAATTTAAAGGCTCCCCGTCAAGCAGTCTGATGATCCCCTTTTCAAACTTTTCATACAATTCTTTATCTACTTGATTATCGATCTCAAGATAAAGATTGATCCCAAACTCATTGCACAGTTCAAAAATAAAAGCCTTCACCAGTTCCGGTGGAAGACCTTTTTCTTTGAATTTCAAGCGATATTCATGAATAAGCTGATTATAAGTGCTCATTTAACAGTTTTTCTTTATCATCGTTTGCCAGCAAGGCGTTGACAATATCATCAAGCTTGCCTTCCATGATGCGGTCTAGCTGATTGATAGTCAGACCGATGCGATGATCTGATACACGGTTCTGCGGATAGTTATAAGTACGGATCTTTTCGGAACGGTCACCTGTACCGATCTTGGAACGTCTGATCGCACCTTCGGCCGCTTCTTTTTCAGCTTTATAGTGTTCATAGACACGTGCTCTGATGATTCTCAAAGCTGTTTCCTTATTGGCGATCTGGTTACGGCCATCCTGACAGTTTACGGTAATACCGGTAGGTTTATGAACGATTCTGACCGCTGAGTCAGTCTTGTTGATATGCTGACCACCGGCACCGGAAGCACGATGCGTCTCGATTTCAAGATCTGAATCAGGAATTTCAATATCTTCATCTTCAACATCCGGGAAGACGATCACTGTGGCAGTAGAGGTGTGCACACGTCCCTGTGTTTCGGTCTTCGGGACACGCTGAACACGATGGGCACCGGACTCAAATTTGAAATGACGGTAGGCATCAAGTCCTTTGACCGCGAAAGAAATCAGGGCAAAGCCGCCGGCTTCACCTTCTGAAGATTCCATCACTTCTACCTTATAGCCTAAAGAATCGGCATAGTAGGAATACATTCTGAACAAGTCACCCGCAAAGATGTTGCCTTCATCACCGCCGGCCGCACCTCTGATCTCCACCAGACAGTCATAGCTGTCTTCCGGATCTCTTGGCAAAAGCAATTCTTCGATGTGTTTATCGAGAGCTTCCAGTTTTTCCTTTGCTTCAGAAATCTCCAGCTCAGCCATTTCCTTGATCTCCGGATCATCATCCTTAAGCATCTCTTCGCCATCTTCGACGATTTGAGTGTACTTCTTGTAATTCTGATAGGCATCATAAGAAGCTTTCAGCTTAGCCTGTTCTTTGGAAAGTTTTGTATATTTCTTAACATCGGAAACGACTTCATCCTGCATTAAAAGATCAGTAATCTCGTTATAGCGTTTTTCGATTTCCTGCAGTTTTATTATCTTGGCATCCATAGTTGCTTATCCTAACTTTACCTGAGGTTTATCAGGTACTTCATGACAGTGACGGCATCTGGCTTCATAACTCTCTGAGGCACCGACCAGAATGATCGGATCATTATAAGAAGCCGGCTTGCCGTTGATGATACGCTGCGTTCTCGTTGCAGGGGCACCGCATTTATTGCAGACAGCTGCCAGTTTCGTAACAAACTCAGCTTCTGTGATCAGCAAAGGCATCGGTCCGAATGGCTCGCCTTTGAAATTGGTATCAAGACCAGCCGCCATAACGCGGATCCCTCTGTCAGCTAATTCATTGCACACAGCACAGATATTATCGTCAAAAAACTGAGCTTCATCGATCGCAACGACCTGGGTTGTCGGTTTTACCATTTCAAGTATTTCAATCGCATCAGAGACGACAAAAGATTCTACCGAAGAACCGGCATGCGATACAACTCTGGTATTGGAATAGCGATTATCGATCTTCGGTTTGAAGACCATGATCTCTTTCTTGGCAAACTCCAGAACTTTGATGCGGCGGATAAGCTCTTCAGTCTTTCCCGCAAACATACAGCCGCTGATCGTTTCGATCCAGCCATCACGATAACTCTGATACATTTCTAATCACCTCAACTACTTAATTATAACGAAAAAAATAGAGGAATAATCCTCTATTTGTTCAGACCATACTTCTTATTGAATTTTTCAATTCTGCCTGCCGAAGCTGCGAATCTCTGTCTGCCCGTATAGAACGGATGACAGTTTGAGCAAGTATCGACCTTGATTCCATCTTTTTTGGTAGAACCAGTTTCGAAGGTTGTTCCGCAACCTGCACAGGTAACAGTAACTCTGTAATAATCTGGATGAATACCTTTTTTCATCTTTACTCTCCCTTCCGCCTTGAGTATCATGTCAACCCAAAGTAAGTTTTCATGCTTGTATATTTTAACATAAGCGATCTTTAAAGGCAACAGAAATTTTATTCAATATCAGCACCGATTGCCTTAAGCTTATCAACGATCGAATCATAGCCGCGATAGATGTGATAAGCATTATGGATACAGGTCTCACCCTGTGCCATCAGACCGGCGATAACTAGTGATGCGCCGCAGCGCAGATCAGTCGCAAAGATATCTGTTCCCGTAAGCGGCGTTGGACCATGGATCAAAGATTCACCCGTCTTAGTCTCGATATTGGCACCTAAGGCATTGAGCTCCTTGCAATGTTTAAAACGTTCCGTATAGATCGTTTCCTCAATATGGGAATCGCCTGAAGCTTTCGTCATTAAGGCTGTTAAGGGCTGCTGCAGATCGGTCGCAAAACCCGGGAATGGCTGCGTAATGATATCAACAGCTTTAAGGTCAATCGATTCATAAACGCGGACATAGTCTGAGCCCTGTTCAAGTCTGACACCCATTTCTTCAAGTTTTGAAGTTAAGGCCTCAATATGCTGAGGAATGACGTTGGAAACAGTGACATCCTGACCGCAGGCGGCAGCAGCAATGATATAGGTTCCAGCCTCTATGCGATCAGGGATTATATCGTGGATACAGCCTTTGAGTCTGGAAACACCGTTGATCGTGATCTCGGAAGTACCGGCACCTCTGATCTGAGCACCCATCTTGTTCAGCATCGATGACAGGTCAATAATCTCCGGTTCCTTAGCGGCATTTTCAATCGTCGTACGGCCTCTGGCAAAACAGGCTGCCAGCATGATATTGATCGTCGCGCCAACTGAAGCAAAATCAAGATAGATATCATCGCCTTCAAGTTCTTCCGCGTCGATGTCGATGATATTGCCGTCCTGTCTGATCTTGGCACCCAAGGCTTCAAAACCCTTGAGATGCAGATCGATCGGCCGCGGTCCGAGATTGCAGCCGCCAGGAGAATACATTCTGACATGTTTGAATCTGCCTAAAAGAGCCCCCATAAAGTAATATGAAGCTCTCAATTTCATGACGTCTTCATCCAGCAGATCAACATTGCGGATATCTGTAGGGTCGATCGTCAGTTCATCATCTTTGGCACTGACAGAGATATTCAGCTTATTGAGCAGTTTGATCAGGATCTCAACATCCTTGATCTCCGGAACATCATACAGTTTGACTATCTCGCTGGCCAGCACGACCGAAGGCAATATGGCAACGACAGAGTTCTTGCACGAAGAAACTCGTACTTCGCCATTGAGCTTATGGCCGCCTCTTATTCTGATCATTTCATCCATAATTCTTATCCAATAAAGCAGGTCTTAAACCTGCTTTTTTCATTACTGTACCTGTTTAGCCCAGGTCTCTTCAGCTGTACCCAGACAGAAGTAGACATTGTCAGCGAGCTTAGCCCACTTGATTCCGGCAACATCCTTATCATCAACTACTTCGATGACATTGTACTTTTCTCCGGTCAGACACTGCTCAGCACCGTTGAAAGTTGTCTTATCTGCATCGGAAGTCGGTTCATTACGGAAATACATTCCGCCATCCACGATCTCATAGATCAGTGAACCTGTACCCTTGTTGTTGGCATTCTTGAGCTCTTCGATCTGTTTGGTCAGATTGTTGATCGTATCATCTTTTTCCTGCAGCTGACGCTTGTAGTTTTCTTCGTTGGCCTGAAGCTGCAGATATTCCGTCTTGGTCTTGACCAGGGACTGATGCTGCTTCAATGCATAGAACAGCGAACCGGCACAGGCTGCCAGCAGTAAAGCGATAACGATCAGGCAGATGATTAAAGGCGTATTGCCTTTTCTTTTCTTCTTCGGTCTTAAATCGTCGAAATCATCATCTTCTTCATCTTCTTCGTCTTCCGCAGTCTCGGCATCATCGTAGAGTTCATCATCACTCATTTTGAAGATAGACATATCAACACTGGTACTTGAATCAGTGATCGTCTTA
The DNA here is from genome assembly GCA_902803055.1 of uncultured Erysipelotrichaceae bacterium. Taxonomy (GTDB): domain Bacteria; phylum Bacillota_I; class Bacilli_A; order Erysipelotrichales; family Erysipelotrichaceae; genus Colivicinus. Next base: position 10,097 of record CADCOR010000054.1, on the reverse strand, counting down.
TCTTCAATAAAATCAGGGATGTCCAGAGTCTCGTCTGTATCATCAAATCTTCTTCTCTTCATAAATTCACCTCACATTTATTAATCTAAGCTTTTAACTTTTAAAACTTTATAGCCTTCATATTCGCCATTGAGCAATGCGCCCTGATTGGCGACTTCATAGATCGTCGAAACGATCTTGCCATCACTGTTGACGTACTGTTTAAACACATCAACGATCAGTTTATTTTCATCAGCATTTATCATATAACCGTGATTCAAGGCAATTTCAACAAACTGCCGCAGATTCTCTACATTGCTGAAGACCAGACGATGCAGAATGATAACTTCAATATCAAGCGGATAATCATTGCTGATCGACTTCTTCATATTATAGACAGATTTGATAAAAGAAGTGGACAGATATGGATAATTATCATGGATCTTATCAAATATCCGTTTGAATTCCTCTTCTTCTTCCGTCTTCTTCTGATCTTCTTCAATCATCTTGCTGTGAAGTTCGCTGATCAGGTCGCTGACATAAACATCTTCTTCCTTGACAGGCGGATCTGCCGGTTTTTCTTCCTCGTGGCTGATGACCAGCGGTTCATTCTTGATGTGGCTGTAATAAGCCTCATCACTTTTCTGAATCTCTTTGATCAGTTTGAGAATATCATTGCGATCGATTGGCGCTGTGCCATCCTGATCATTTTTCTTTTCTTCTTCGTTATCAATAACTTCATTGAAAATCGAATCAAGCACGTCATGTACATCTTCCTGCTGTGTGGCTTCCGTATACTGATCTTCACTGGTCTTTAAGACATTTTCCGCAATCTGTTTGAACAATTCATCATCTTCCTTGCTCATTTCAAAAACGGTTTCCGGTTCTTCAGCCGGCTGTATTTTTTCAGGTGCAGGTTCAGGTTTTTCTTCTTCCTTCTGAATTTGCTTATCAGGATTATAAAGACCAAGCGGTTTTTCAGCTGAATCCGATCTCTTTACTTCACTTTCTCTATGCTGGTGATAGAGACCTAAATATTTTTCTTCTTCTGAATGAGAATTCGTATTCTCATGTTCAGCATTTTCAGGTCTGTATAAACCAAGGTATGACGGTTTTTCGTTCTTATAATTCATTTCTCTTTTGGTAATAGGATGGAAGTGTCTCATAACAGGTGTATTTTTGGCGGCAGCTTTTTCTTGTTCGATTTTAGCCTCATAATCCGCATCATCTATGCGATATAAGCCAATATAATGTTCATCACCCTTAACTGGCTTCTCAGTTTTTTCTTCCTTTTTATCTTCGGAAACAGTTTCTTGTTTTACAGGAGTTTCTTTTATATCAGGAGTTACTTTTCTTTCATCTAAGAGTTCAGTTTCATCTTTGGATGTCTCTGTTTCATCTTTGGATGTCTCTGTTTCACTGAACTCGGCAATGTCTTCTTCATCTTCTTTCGTGATTTCGGAATTGCCTAACTCAAGCAGTTCAGCTTTGCTCTCTTCGACAGGTTCGACGATATCGGCAAAATCATCGGCTAATTCAGCTTCAGAAATCTCGTTTTTTGTATCAGAATTGAAAACAAGTGAATCATCAGAAAGAGCATCAAAATTAACATCCAGCACTCTGGCCAGTTCGGCAGAAAGAGATTCTTCACCGTTCTCCTGACTGATCATACCATCAAAAGCTTCTTCACCGGCACTGACCAGCTTATTGGCTTTCTCGCCAATGCTGTCAGCAGAAGAAACATATTCCTTATCAAGCTCTTTTTTCAGTTTTTCCAGATCAGCAGGACTGAATTTGGATAAAGCCGAGTCAGATCCCTCTGCATCGCTGTTTTCCAGATAAGCGATGGCCATTTTTATAAATCCTAATAGGACAAGATTCTCAGGTTTCACTCTTCCTCCTGTTTAAAACGAGTATTCCATCTCCGACATTATCAAACATCATTATATCAAAACGATTATCATTCTGCACCATTTCTCTGAACTTGATGATCTTTTTCACGAGATTCCTCAGATTGCGGGAAGTGATCTTTTCCGGTTCTTCAACAAGGCCGTGAAAGACCATGTTGTCAAACAGCATATAGCCATTATCTTTAAGGTTATTCAGAAACATTTCCATATAGCGTCCATACTGAGCCTTGGCGGCATCAATAAAGATCAGATCATACATCTTGGCTGTCTTAAAATCTTCGATGGCTGATAAATGGACTTCGATCCTATCTTCCAGGCCACAGTCTTTAATATTATTTACAGCCTGATTATACATATCTTCATTTTTTTCGATTGTATCGATCATGATATCAGGATCGCTGTTAGCCATCATGATAGCCGAATAACCTACAGCAGTACCAAGTTCCAGGATATCCTTGCAATGATGCTGATCAATAAAATTTAAAAGAAAGGCAAGCCCTTCATCTTTGATGATAGGCACACCTTTCTCTAACGCGTCTTTTTTGATTTCCTCGATCATTTAAGAATCTGTTTAACGTAGGAAATGAAGCCTTCACATTTTGCCTTGGCTTTTTCCATACTTGTATCCTTTACAGAAAGATAGCACTTGCACTTAGGCTCAGTACCGGAAGGTCTGATCGCAATGAAAGAACCATCTTCCAGATAATATTTTAATACATCAGATACATCATGTTCTTTGAAATCGGTAACTGTTCCGTTTCCATAGACTTTCTGCAGTTTGTAGTCTTCGATCTTGAGCGTCTTGAAACCAGGAACTTCAAGCGGATTTTCTCTGATTGTTGACATGATCTGCTGCAGTTTCACCGCACCATCAGCACCCGGCAGCATAACAGAGAACTGCGTATCATAGTAATAGCCAACTTTCTCATAGGCTTCATTCATGACATCCATGAGTGTTTTGCCTTTAGACAGATAATAAGCGCAGGCTTCAGCCAGCATCAGACAGGCTTGTGTAGCATCCTTGTCTCTGACAAACGGTTTGATCAAAGAGCCATATGATTCTTCATAACCGAAGACGTAGTCTTTCTCATGACTCTTTTCATACTGTCTGACTTTATTGCCGATATATTTGAAGCCAGTCAGGGTTCTTTCGTTGTCACAGCCGTGATATCTTGCGATAGCTTCACCGATATCAGATGTTACAACAGTATTGAACATGCATGGATTAGCGACTTTAATGCCCAGATCCTCATATGTTGAAAGGATGTATTCCAGCAATAAAGCACCAGTCTGGTTGCCGTTTAAAACAACATAATCGCCATTGTGCTTGATACCGACACCCATACGGTCGCCATCAGGGTCACAGACCAGCAGCAGTTTGGCATCAATTTCTTTAGCCAGTTTGAGAACTTCTTCATAAGCTCCTGGTTCTTCCGGGTTTGGTGTCTTGGTACCGGAGAAAGCCGGATCAAAAGTTGACTGACTTGCGACTTCGGTAACATCATAGCCAGCCAGTCTGAGTGTATCCATGACCGGATGATAAGAAGCACCGTGTTCAGGCGAGAAAGCGATCTTGAAGTTCTTGTCGACATCTTCTCTGAGCTGAATAGATAAGCAGTCAGCATAGTAAGCCTTATCAACTTCATCATTGACGACATGGATCAGAGATTCATCATAGTCATCAGGAATGACGATATCCAGGAAATCACCGAGTTTGGCAATTTCAGCAATAACCTTATCTGCAAGTTCCGGAATCAGCTGACAGCCGGTTTCATCATAGAGCTTATAGCCGTTATATTCTTTAGGGTTATGTGAAGCTGTGATCATGATACCGCCATCACATTTGTAATATCTGACTGTATAAGACAGTTCAGGAGTAGGACGAAGTGTATCAAAAATATATGTTTCAATGCCGTTGGCAGCAAGCAGTTTAGCACAATCAAAAGCAAAATCATGAGAATTGTAGCGGTTGTCATAGGCAATAGCTACGGAATGAAGATTATTATGCTTGAGATAGTTGGCATAACCCTGGGTAGCTTTTCTGATTGTGTAGATATTCAGACGGTTTGGACCTAAGCCCATCAGACCGCGCATGCCGGCTGTACCAAAAGCAACATCAGTATAGAAGGCATCCTTGATCTGCTGTTCAGCCATATTGCGGAGCTCTTCTTTCTGCTCACTCAGAACGTTTTCATTATTTAACCATTTTTCATAAATTTCTTTATAGTTCATCTTGACCTCTCATAAAAAATTTAAAATAAGGGAAGATCTCTCTTCCCTTTTGTTTTCTTACTGAATTACTTTCTGTGTTCTTAAGATATCTTCGATAGCTGCAATTGCTGCATCTTCATCTTCACCTTCGCAAGTAATCGTGATTTCAGACTGAGTAGGGATGCCTAATGACATAACACCCATAATCGATTTCATGTTTACTGATCTCTCTTTAAATGAAACTTTGACGTCACATTTAAATTTACTTGCAGCGTTTACAGCAACAGTAGCAGGACGAGCATGCAAACCTACCGGATCAACTACCAATACATTGATTTCCTTCATGACCTTCCCTCCTTCTTTATAATTATAAAAAACTAAAAATGTTCTTTATAAAAACATTATAAAATTGTAAGCGCTTTAATTCAAGATATTTAATAAAAAATTACTTATGGTACGTCTCATTATTGAGGATCTTGAAGCAGCGGTAAAGCTGTTCCAGAATGATGAGTCTGCTCATCTGATGCAGGAAAGTCAGATCTGATAATTTCAGCTTTTCATTGGCTCTTTCGCGAAGTTTTTCCCCTAAGCCAAGTGAACCGCCGATCACAAAAGTGATCCGGGCATAGGAAACAAAAAGACGGTCGAGTTTAGCGGCTAAAGACAAAGAATCGATGCTTTTGCCATGCAGATCAAGAAGTATGACATATTCATCGTCTCTGATTCGGCTCAAGACCGCTTCGGCCTCTTTATCCAGGACAGCTTTCTCATTATCTTTGATCGGCTCATCCTTCACTTCTATGACTTCGATCTTGTGATAATGTGCGATCTTGGAAACATAATCATCGATCAGAGCACTAAGATGCCGGTCTTTGACTTTTCCGACACAAACGATCTTAATCATTATTTATTTCCTGATGAAAAGTTTCAGCGCCTCTGATGTAATCGAAAGAGAAAGTTTCGGCCGGTGTATGAATAACGCCAAGATAGTCATTAAGCCCATTGATGCTTATGCCATTGATGGCCGTGATCACATCCCCTGCTCTTATTCCGGCATCATGAGCGATAGAACTTTCTCTGACTCGTGATACATAGAAACCGCCGATTGTCTCTAACGAGATATTGAGATTGACTCTTTCATAGTTATACATGTCTTTGACGAAAGTGCCTTTGATGCCAAGGATATTTCTGATCGGTTCAATGCCGTTGATGATGTTTTCAGCGATGATCCTGATCTCGTTGGAAGTAACAGCCAATGAAAAATCAGTATTATATGCCATGGTGTTCATGCCGACAAATTCGCCCGCCATATTAATGAGCGGTGAACCAGAATAGCCGTTCGCAATGACAGTATCAGTCTCGATCAGATCGAGATTATAGATATATCGCTCGGCATCGACGTTGATGATATTCTCTACGGTGACCAGATTATCCGAAACCATAGCCAAAGAAACAGTTCCGGCATAATCAAGCGAGACCGGTGAACCGATGCTGACGACGAATTCTCCTTTTTTTAATAACGAGGCATCGCCAGTCTTTAAGGCCGAAATATCATAAGGCGTATCGATGGAAATGATTGCCACATCAGTATAGATATCGTGACCGACAAGTGCGCCGGTAACACTGTATGAAGAACCAAAATGGACATTGATGTTTTCTGCACCGGCTACACCGTGATAAGCCGTAACAATAAAGACTCGATCGCCATCCTGTTTATAGACAAAACCGCTCAGAACTGTTCCGTCAGCACTTATGCTCACAATAGCCGGAGCATTATCCTCGACGATCGAAGTAAAATCAGTCGAAAAACCATTGACGTTATACTCGTTAACGATACTGGTGCTGTTGACCTGCTTGAGCTTGTTTATTTCGTTGCTTTGCAAAGCCAGCCAGATCACAAGAATGAAGAACAGTAAGTAAAGTAAGCGATTGTTTTTCATATTTAATCCCCAGATCAATATAAGAGGTTGCAAGGCAGATAATTGCAGGCATTGACTCTCACCCCATAGACCTCAAAAGTCAGATGCAGGTGCACACCTTCAGAACTACCCGTATTGCCCATCTGGCCGATGGTCTGTCCTCTGTATACATTCTGTCCCTCATCAACATAAGCTCTGCCGTTAAGATGCATGTACATCGTACGGACGCCATTATTGTGATTTATGACGACAAAGTTGCCCATATCCCAGGCATAGCCTACGGCATCAACAACACCAGAGTCGATAGCATATACCGGTGTATACTTGCCATACAGGTTGACAAAGTCCGTACCGGTATGACCCCAGTAGCAGCCCCAGCTGCATGAGATAGCAGGGTTGTCGACCGGCCAGACATAGTTTCCGGTACCTACAGCAATAACCTGTTTGGTTCCCACGGCTATGACACCACGTTTTGGCTGTTTGATGATCGTTTCGGATAAAGCTTCACCTGACTGCAGTACACCATTGGTCCATGTCTCTTCATAAAGGACATTCTTGATGCCGGATTCTTCCTGTACCCTTACTTCGTAGATACCGACTTCTAAAGAGTTATCTTCAATATATTCCGGAACTTCCGGAACGATGTATTGCTGAGCAAGTCTCTGTTTAGTCACATCGACATTGATCGGCGAAGTGAAATATGTGACGTTGAGTTCCATACCAGGCGTAATAACCTGCGTCTCCGATTTGAGCTTCTGCGGGTTAAGCATGACGATCTGCTTTGGCGACATATCACCAAAGTAGTAGCCGACACCTTGCAGAGTATCACCTTCTCTGACGGTGTAGTATTCTCTTTCCTCGTTGTTCCAGTAGCACAGAAACTGGTAGATCTCTTCTTCGTTTTTCAGAATGGAAGACGGTGATACAACAGCTTCCTTGGTACTGATGGATTCTTCGATCATGGCACTCATTTCAACTGTGCCGAGTTCTTTCGGAGCTTCGATCTTTTCCGCGCTGCGGATCTTGCGGATCGTCTCTTCAGAAACAAAGTTGGTCAGAAAACGCTCCAGAGCATTAGAAAAATCTTCATAATCTTTGACATAGATGATCTCGTAGATACCGTCAGCTGTTGAAAACTCCACTGCTGTCGTATTGACACCCAGCAGGTCGTGTTCGACCAGATATTCCATGATTTTCTCATCAACATCGGCGAAATTCGCAAAGTTCTTCTCTTCAATGATATAGACGTCTTCGCCAAGACCAAGCGTCGTGTCTGGGAAGTCAGCCGCATAATCGACATATCTTTCGGCCATCAGCTGATTGAAATGATCCATATCGGTAATAACGCCGATCAGCCGGCCTTTGGAATAGATCTTGGAATAGGTCTTCTCTTTTGTATCATAAGAAAGAATCTCCTGACTTACCAGGGATTTTTCATTATTTATATCAGCTGATATTTCTGCGTTATCCTTTCTGATGAGCGGCATGCCCAGTACGATGACGATTGACAGCAGCAATGAAAGAATAATCAGCAGGATATACTGTTTTTTCAATTTATTTCCTCTAAATTACTTCCTGCAACCGAAATGAAACGGTTCTTGCTCTTTTCAAAATGCAGCAGCACCTTTCCAGTCGGGCCATTACGATGCTTGGCGATCAGCAGTTCAACTTCTTCATGATCGTTTTCCGCATTCTGCTCAAGGTTATAGTAAGCATCACGATAAAGGAACAATACCAGGTCGGCATCCTGTTCCAAGGCTCCGGATTCTCTCAAGTCTGACAGCATCGGTCTTTTATCCTGCCGGCTTTCAACACCACGCGACAGCTGAGATAAAGCGATAAGCGGCACATTAAGCTCTCTGGCCATCGCCTTTAATCGACGCGAAATTTCCGATACTTCCTGCTGACGCGAATCAGATTTGCCGCTTGCCTGAATCAGCTGGATATAATCGACGATGATCATATAAAGACCTTCATCCTGAGCGAGTTTACGGGCCTTGGCAAACATTTCCGATACCTTGATACCCGGTGTATCATCAATGTAGAAATGCTGTGACTTCAGATTCTGCGAGGCGATATTGATACTTGACCATTCCTGATCATTCAAAGTTCCGGTACGCAGTTTCTGGATTTCCACTTCAGCTTTGGCAGCCATAATTCTGATCGCCACCTGTTCCGCAGGCATTTCCAGTGAAAAGATCGCTATGGCACCAGGAACATTGTTGGCGGAATTCATGGCTATATTTAGAGCTAAAGCTGTCTTGCCCATAGAAGGACGGGCAGCCAGAATAATCAGATCGCCATTCTGGAAACCGGCGGTCTTGCGGTCAAGATCAGAAAAGCCGCTCCTGATGCCAGTGATATCACTGCCGGCATCCTGAATCGCCTGAATATGTTTGATCGCATCATCAAAAACGACTTCACCTTTAAGGAAATCTGCGTTGGTTTTAGATCTGGTTACTTCGGTAACCTTTCTTTCGACGTTTTCCAGCATCTCATCGACCGAGACCGATGCATCATAGGCATCATTGGAAATCTCTTCGCCGACTTTGATGACTTTTCTTGCCAGTGATTTGTTTCTGATGATCGATATGTATTCCTTGGTATTGCTGGCGGAAATAGTCGCATTGGCCAGCTGCATCAGATAATCAAGACCTCCAACCTTGTCATAGATCCCAAAGTCCTGTAAACGTGAGGAAAGCGAGACGGTATCAACCTTCTCCTTGTTTTCATACATGGACATCATGATATTGTAGATTGAACGATGCTTTTCCAGATAAAAATCTTCAGCCGTCATACCTGCGTCGACTGTCTGTCTCATCGCTTCCGAATACAGCATGATGTTGCCCAGTAATGATTCTTCTGCCTCTATTGAATAGGGCATCGACTTATTGCTCATAACTATTCCTCAACCAGTCTGACTTTAATTGTTCCAATAACATCCTTATATAATTCAACTTTTATATTATAAGTACCCAAAGCATTTAAAGGTTCATTATCCTTGATCTTGCGCTTATCAATAATAATGTCCTGTTTTTTGAGCTCTTCTTCGATCTGCTTGGTTGAAACCGAACCGGAAACTTTGCCTTCTTTAGCTTTGACTTTGAATTCCAGCGTCTTAGCCTCCAGCTGCTTCTTTAATTCCTGTGCTTCCTTGCGCTTTTGGGCATCAAGTTTTGCTTCATCTTCCTTCTGTTTGGCCAGAATCTTCTTGGAACCGCTCGATTCCATGACTGCCAGACCTCTGGCGATCAGAAAATTGCGGGCATAACCATCCGCAACATCTTTTATCTCCCCTTTTTTGCCTACTTTAGGGACATCAGACAACAGTATTACTCTCATCGTTTTCTCCTTTAAAATATTCATCAAGGATCTTCATCAGATCCGCTTCCAGCTTGGCGACACTGCTGTCAGTTACCTGCAGACCAGCCGCAGTCATATGACCGCCGCCATGCATCTTTTCCATAATAATCTGAACATTGACCTTGCCTTTTGAGCGCGCCGAGATGATCGTTTCGCCCTTATCGGAATTGCAGATGACAAAGGCAGCTTCAATTTCTTTGGATTTAACCATCATATCACAGGCTTGCGAAGCAATGGAACGCGAATAGCTTCCTTCACTTTGCGCTGCGATGATGACATCTTTTTTATAAAGTTTTCCGACATTGATCAGCCTGCTTCTCTCTATAACATTTCCATAAGGCTCCTGAGCCAGCTCATCACAGACCATCGGATCAGCACCATAGCTGCGCAGCATCTTGGCGACATCGAAGGTTCTTGAACCGGTTCTGACTCTGAAGTGATCGGTATCGATCATGATGCCCAGATACATGATATTCGCTTCTTCATCAGTGATATCGATGTTTTTGAAGAAGAACGGGAACAGTTCAGTTATCAGTTCGGTTGCCGAAGAGGCTGAAGCTTCAATATACAGCATCATCGCCACGACATCCAGATCAGCCTTACGGCGATGGTGATCAAGAATGATGATGCGCTTGGCTTCTTTCAGAATATTGGCACCATTAGACTGCGAAGCTGAATGATGATCGACCATAATGACCAGTGAATCATCATTAAG